>JBBRFP010000045.1:0-9936 GCA_038241465.1 Cytophagales bacterium
AATGGCAATTGCCAGAAAATCTTCATCACTGCCTACAAAGGAAACCTACAGTCATGTTGTTACCAGCGCGCTGACGGTTGGAATGGGAGGTTCTGCCGGATTGGAATCACCAATTGTACAAACAGGCTCGGCCATTGGGTCGGTATTTGCATCCTTATTTCCCGTCAGCTTTAAAGATAGAACTCTTCTGCTGGCGTGTGGTGCCGCGGCCGGCATTGCCACCGCATTTAATGCACCGATCGCGGGCGTGTTGTTCGCGCTCGAAGTTTTGCTGATGGACGTTACGATCTCAGCCTTCATTCCTTTGCTTATTGCCGGAGCCACAGGTGCTTTATGTTCGAACATTTTATTATCCAATGAAATAATATTTTCATTCAAAAATGTAAGTGACTTTAACTACAGGAACGTACCCTATTACGTTTTACTTGGCTGTTTTACTGGATTGATTTCGGCATTCTATATCAAAGCATTCTTAAAAACAGAAGCATTAATGAAACGTGTACTGGTCCGGCCTCTGGTCCGACTATTCATTGGTGGGGTACTGCTTGGCGGCTTAATCTATCTTTTCCCGGCTCTTTTTGGAGAAGGTTATTCGTCGATTAAGGCACTTTCAGCATTTGAACCATCAAAATTATTTTCCGGAAGTCCGTTGCTTCCGTATCTCGCAAATGAGAAATGGATGCTCGGTATGGCTGTGCTGGGAGTAGGAATATTAAAGGTGTTTGCCGTTTCACTTACCTTGAATTCGGGAGGCAATGGTGGAAGTTTCGCTCCATCGCTCTTGGTCGGAGCATGTATCGGATTTGCTTTCGCGTTTATGTTTAACCTGACTGGGCTTACCAAGTTACCAATAATCAATTTCTGTCTTGTTGCAATGGCGGGCACGTTGACGGGTATTTTCCATGCGCCGTTGACAGCAATATTTCTAATTGCTGAAATTACCGGTGGCTACGATCTGATTATTCCATTGATGATCGTTTCTGCGATCAGTACCGGTGTCTCTCGATACTTCAATTCAGATTCACTGGATGGCGCCAAGCTGAAGGAAAGTTCACACACGGTTGAGTTCAATAAGGACTCCCATGTGCTTTCGGAGCTTTCGCTTTCGGGGTTCATTGAACGAAATTTCACCGCTGTGCCAACGGATGCCACATTAAAGACAGTGGTCGACGCCGTCGCTCGTTCAAAACGTAATATATTTCCCGTGGTGGATCAGCAAGGAATGCTGACGGGTATTATTGTATTAGAAGATATTCGTGAGATTATGTTCGATGTTACGCAGTATGACACCGTGATGGTTAGTCAGATCGCTGAAATACCTTCCGTGACAGTTGAAGTGAATGAAGATATGGCTTCCATCATGGAGAAGTTCGATAAGAGCGGATTATGGAATATCCCAGTGGTGGATGAGGGTAAATATATTGGCTTCATTTCAAAATCAAGTATTTTGTCTAATTACAGGAATAAACTAAGAGTGGACTACTGAGTCAATGTCATCCTTGCAGTCTAGTTGGGGTATAAATGGTTTAGAACTGCTGTTTGATGGGGGATTTCAAAATGGATCGACAACTTGCTGTTGACCATTACGTAGAAAGGTGGACACGTATTTAAAGACTATGAAAAATCTTTTCACAAAGTCAGCAATCCTCTTCAGTCTATTAATCTTCCTCGCATTCGCCACTGAGGGCAACGCCCAATCTACATCTATACCTGCTATTCTCCGGGCTGACACACTCTATTTCAACGGACAATGGGAGGGCGCAAGGAAGATGTATGAAGCGGGCCTTACCACAACAGGTGTTAGAATTCTTCCGGTGACATGGTTCAGGTTAGGTTATTGTTATCAAAATCTGGGCAACATAGAGGAGGCTCTGAAAGATTATAAGAAAGCACTTTCGCTAAATCCGGCGCCGGCATTGAAGCCGAATCTCTATTCGCGAATGGCCAGGGTTTATGCGATTAAGAAACAGAATGAACAAGCCTTGGTATGGCTTGACAGTGCAGCAAAAACGGGCTATTTAAATATCAATGAGGTCGACACCTTGAAAGAATTTAATAGCATTCGGAAGGACAAGCGATTCGATGCGATCGCTAAAAAGATAAAAGCGACAGCGTTTCCATGTTCTGTAAATCCAAAGTATCGTGAATTTGATTTTTGGATTGGCGAGTGGAACGTCTATCAGACGGGTACAAAATCACCACAAGTTGGTCATAGTCTGGTACAAAATGTTGCCGGTGAATGTCTTATCCTGGAGAATTGGACAGCACTGGGCCCGGTACCTAACACGGGAAAGAGCATGAATTATTATGATGCACGAACGGATAAATGGGAGCAAATATGGATGGGTTCCGGGCCGGGCCTTCAAAAGTATATTGACGGCAAATATTCTGAAGGTGCAATGAAATTTATTGTTGACCCAACATACCTCGCGCCTGGTCCAGATGGAAAAAAGCCGATCGGACGATTCAGTTTTACTAACCAGGGGGTAAATCAAGTGCGGCAGCTACAGGAGCAATCCGTGGACGACGGCAAGACGTGGCAGGTAGTTTATGACCTTACCTATGTACGTAAGAACAGATAACTGCGCAACGATTTTTGCCAATTCTGAGAGTTGATCGGGTAGTGGTATTTACTCTTCGCTCTATGGAATTACCTCGAATAACAATAATTGCGTTTTCTCAAGCGGGGAGAAATTGTTATCGGATAAAAAAATTAACGTCTTGTGCCCGTTGGGAAGGTCGGGGCCAAATGTGACTCCTTCAATGTTGTCGATGTAAATTCCAAGATCATCCATATTCAATAGCAGTTTCTTTTCAATAAGATGAGCCGGTAGATTTTCTTTCAGCGACTTGTTACTCATAATATTGTCTGCGCACGAAATATCAGCAATAAACACTTTTACTGTACAAGGAAGCCTGCCCGTTGAAAATGATCGTTCAATCACCAATAGCTTTTCGTCATCCAGATAAAGTATTTCCGGAATGCCATTAATCTTAAAGGCAGTTTCAGGAGATGCCTTGTAGGCAACAGGCTCGAGTTTGTAAGCGTATTGTGCTATGTTTTTCTTTGATGTCCAGTCGAATTTATAAATTCTGACCAAAGAATTGGTCTGCGTAATATCTGCTTCAGGACCATCTTCATACAACGGCACCTCCGTGCTGACATAGAATGTCTGACCATCCGGTGATAAAGTAAGACCTTCCAGCGTTCCGTTTTTTCTTGGTCCCAGTTCAATTGCCTGCATGGTTAGCATGGCGGGATTAATAATCGATTCAATATGCCCTCCGTATAGGTCCATCACTGTGATGGCAGGGTCGTTCAGGATATTACCTTTTGATCCGATGATTCTCTCGCCTTCACTTGTCCAGACGAGTTTTTTAGCGGTTGAGTTGTAACGTATTGCTTCGGGATCTGGAGTATTTTTGGGATCAGTCTTTACATTTGGAAAGACCTGGCCGTTGGGTTGCAGCAGTGTGCTTACGGTAATAAATCGTACACTATCAATTCCTTTTTCACCGATAAATATTTTTGCAGTATAAAACCTTGCAGGATGGATAGCGGAGCGGTCGTCACTTATCATGTAATAAATATCTTGTTCCGGTGCATAGTCGATACCAGATAATCCGCCAATGACCGTCTCTTTGAATATTTGATTATACGGGATCTCGTACTCACCAAGAAATTTTAATGAGCTCATGAGTGGGGTGTGATGTTGATACCTGAAACTGGTGCTGAATAAGAGAAAGAGGGCGAGTAATAAACGCACAGTCATAGAATCGATTTGAAGGCAATTTAAAAAGTGTGGGTGAATTTAGCACGCAGAGACGAAGACACGAAGAAACACAAAAGTTTCCAGCAGTATTTTTGATCGCATTACCCGAATTCTTAACGGATTCATCGCTTGGTGGCCTTGAAGCTTTGTGCTAAATATGCTTTTTATTAACCTTTTTTCTCATTTCTTTGTCCAGTCAACCAACAGTCGCTCAAGAATTAATGCCGATCAGTAACGTCTTAACCCCACAGCTTGTATTGGATCACAAATGCCTTTTGGGCGAAGGACCTGTTTGGGATTTTCACAATAACACAATTTGCTGGATCGATATTCTTGGGGGACAGATTCATCAGTATTCAATTGATAAAAAAACCCATTTCATTATTCCTGTTCACCGTATGATAGGCTCCATGGCCATTTGCAATGATGGCAATTTCATCGCCGCGGTGAAAGATGGCTTTGCATTCATTTCTCGTGATGGAAAGAATATTGACAAGATCACCGATCCGGAGTCGCATCTTCCCGGTAATCGTTTTAACGATGGCAAATGCGATCCACTGGGAAGGTTTTGGGCCGGCACGATGTCCCTGTCAGAAGAGCCAAAGGCCGGAAGCTTGTATATGATCGACAAAGACCTGAAGGTTACAAAAAAATTGGGCGGCTCAACTATTTCGAATGGCCTTGCCTGGAGCAGCGATAGAAAGACGGTATACTATATTGACACTCCCACATCCCAAATCGTATCATTTGATTATGATGAAAGCACAGGTGAGATCTCCGATAGAAAGGTTGTAATGAAAATTGCAGCAGCGGATGGATACCCGGACGGAATGACGATCGATTCGGAGGGTATGCTTTGGGTAGCGCATTGGGATGGATGGCAGGTAAGCCGCTGGGATCCATCAACGGGAGAAAAGATTCTAAAAATTACAATGCCGGTGGCCAGAGTTACTTCGTGCACATTTGGAGGACCGTCACTCGAAGATCTTTACATTACCACCGCCAGGAAGGAACTGACAGAAGAGCAGCTAAAAGCACAGCCGTTGGCTGGAGGATTGTTTGTTATCAAGGAGAGCGGCTTTAAAGGAATGAGAGCCAAGGAATTCATTCGTTAGCGTACCGTTAAATGTGAATCGTTATTTATTAATTAAATCGAGATATGAAAAAGCTATTGATCATTGTCCTGTTTCTTTCAACGTATTCAATTGGTACGGCTCAAACCAAGGATCCAATTGTGGACGCCATCGTGAAAGAGGCTTCTGAGAATTCACAGCTTGAGAAACTTGCCACCGAACTCCTTGACGGCATAGGACCGCGTCTTGTCGGGTCTCCCCAAATGAAGCAGGCAAATGACTGGGCGGTCGCGACGTACAAAGGCTGGGGCATTGCGGCTAGAAATGAGAAGTGGGGAGAATGGCGGGGATGGGAGCGGGGAGTCTCCCATATTGATATGATTTCACCACGAGTTAAATCACTGGAAGGCATGCAATTAGCATGGACACCTTCAACTGGTGATAAGGCAGTTATTGGCGATGTGATTATCGTTCCGGATCTCGAAGATTCACTGGCTTTTCAAAAATGGCTACCGGGTGTAAAGGGAAAATTTGTGCTGGTGTCAATGGCTCAACCTACCGGCCGGCCTGACTACAACTGGGAAGAGTTCGCAACCAAGGAATCATTTGAGAAAATGAAGAAGGACCGTACAACCCAGACAGAAGCGTGGGCAAACAGGATCAAAAAGACAGGCAAAACTACAAGAAACCTGGCAGTGACACTTGAGAAAGCCGGTGCCGCCGGGATCATCCAGTGCAACTGGTCGCGTGGCTTTGGAGTAAATAAGATTTTCAGCGCTTCCACCAAAAAGATCCCAACCGTAGATATCTCCGTTGAGGATTATGGCTTGTTGTATCGTCTGACTGAATCAGGTACTATTCCTAAGCTTAGTATCCGAACAGACTCAAAAGAGAGCAAAGAATTGGTGCCAACATTCAATACCATCGCAGAAATCAAAGGCACTGAAAAGCCGGATGAATATGTCATGCTATCTGCGCACTTCGATTCATGGGATGGGGGAACAGGAGCAACAGACAATGGGACCGGTACTCTTACGATGATGGAAGCAATGCGTATTTTGAAAAAGGTTTATCCTAACCCAAAGAGAACGATCCTTGTTGGACATTGGGGAAGCGAGGAGCAGGGACTTAACGGTTCACGTGCATTTGTTGAAGATCATGCTGACATGATGCCGAAGATTCAGGCTTTGTTTAATCAGGATAATGGTACCGGGAGGGTAGTCAATATTTCCGGACAAGGTTTCCTAAATTCATACGAATACATCACACGCTGGCTGAGCAAAGTTCCTGACACACAGCGCAACTATATTGTTGAAAGCAAATTTCCCGGAACCCCGGGTGGTGGTGGCTCAGACTTTGCATCATTTGTAGCAGTAGGAGTGCCCGCGTTTTCATTAAGCTCGCTTGGCTGGTCGTATGGAAACTACACCTGGCATACCAACCGTGATACCTACGACAAAATTGTTTTCGATGATGTACGTAGCAATGTGATTCTTGCGGCCGTATTAATTTACCAGGCCAGCGAAGATGCTAATAAGACATCCCGTGACAAAAGTATTCTGCCGATCGATAGCAGAACAGGGAAGCAAGGTGCGTGGCCGGAGCAGCGGAAAGCCACGAGGAAGGGTGGGGTTGATTAAGGAAAAGTGAAAAGGGAAACTAGACCATACTTTTAGCTACGTAATTTTTCTAAGGTAAGGCCACCATTGTGGAAGAAAGTCCTCAGGTTTTCCTTCATTTAAGAGTCATTTGCCTATTATTTTCAATTATGCAAATGGCATGGATTTTTATCCACGTTAGAGGGAATGGTCAAACAATTTACCAGGCCCATATTGCCATGAACTCAGACGATATCGATTTAATTTTCACTTCTGACGATCTTCGGAAGTTAACCGCGAACCAGAGCATGTTCATTGTTACAGCGTGCGGCCGGAATAATCAGCATCGATTGACAGCATTACAATACCTGATGAAAATCAATCTCCTTTTTATCTATTCACTGAATAGTAATAACTAAAGGAACTATAGACTTATGAATTACAAATTACTTTGTGCCGTCATATTTTCTCTCATCACATTTTCCGCATTTGGACAAAATGAAGAATCTACGCAGAGACTGAATAATGACTTGGTAAAGCGCTTTCCAGAGGTTTCTAAAGTGACCGTTGAATGGAGGCAAATGCCGTATGGGGACATGGCATTCTACACCGTCAGCAATCAGCCAAAAATGAGTCTGTATAAGGGTGATGGGAAATTTTCAAAATCCTATACACAGGAATCCTGGCAAACACGAGTACCTGCTAATGTAAAAATGGAATTTGACAACAGTCCTTATTATAGCTTTTCTGTAATCACCTTTTGGGAAAGCGACGCATCCGATTATAAAACGTATTTCCTTGAAATGCAGGACAAAGAGGGAGTCTCTAAGGAGGCGTGGTTTGATGAGAATGGGAAGTTTTCGGCAACGCCGTTTCGATAGATAATTATTTAGATAACCCTTACAAGCTTCCCTTACAAGCTTCGCTCTATTTTTATAGATGTCTCATCGACATCGGCACTAACTTTTTCATCTATAATACACTACATCGCAATCCGTCTTTACTTTCTTAAAATTCTGTACTTGCCGTTCAGACACTTTTGTATTGTAGATCTTCAGTGTTTTAAGCGGAAGCGGAAGAAGGGCATCGAGATTGGTCACACGGGAGTTGGAGCAGTCGAGCGACTCAAGCGAACTCCAGTTGCTAAGTATATCTAATCGCTTCACCTGCGTGCCCGAGCAATTAAATGACTTTACATTTTCGAGCGAGCCAAGGTCTTTCAAGTCATCAATGGGCGTATTCGAGATATCAAGGTCTTCCAGCGTTTTGATCAAAGCGATGTTCTTCAATTGCTGTAGTGGGCTGTTGGTGAGGTGCAGTGAGGTGAGGAACATTAAATTCTCCATCGATGGTATCTCGGTTAACGACGAGCCGGACATGTGAAGCTCCTTTAACGCAACAAACTCACTTAGCGCTGCAAGGTCACCGATTGATGATTCTTTAATTGTCAAAGAATTCATCTCAACAAGCCTGTGAAGGTTTTCCTTTGTGGCCGTTGTATCACCTCCCAATTGAGTCCTGAAAGCATTCTTCCAGTTTGTAGACAACGAATTCCACCACCTGTTGAGGTGAATGGTCTTATAGATCACCAGCGTTTTGTCATTCTTCTTAATGAAATCACGCATCGTGAAATCCTGAACTCCCGTCTGATCTACATAGATGTTCTGAAGAGAGGGAAGCTTCGCCAATGCATCAATGTTTTCAATCTTACTTTTATCAGCACGGAAGCTCTTCAGCTTTGTCAATTTCTTCGCAACCGAAATATCGGAAACACCCGTACCAGTGATATCAAGATTGGTCAGTCCGCTGGCCGTTTCTAATGGAGAGAGATCTGTAACGGCGGTGTTGCTGGCGATGAGTACAGAAAGCTTTTGAAGTTTCCGCAGCGGCTCCAGATTCTTTATTCGGGAATTTCCCGAAATGTTCACTGAGTCAATTGTTCCAATGCGCGCCAGCTCTTCTTTCGTTGGATCCGCACCTACCTTGGTAATTGTAACAAATGCCTGCTGCCACTCCGGTGAAAGGCTTGTCCACCATGATTGCAGATCCTTCGAATCATAAATGATGAGCACCTTTGGATTGGCAGCCATATAGGCATCCGCCACAGCATGCTGAACAGATGATTGATCAACATATACTTTCTCAAGGTATGGCAATTTTTGCAAAGGCTTCAGGTCAGATACCTCTGTATAATTTGCATGTAGAAGCTTTAATGCAGCAAGGGTACTCAATGCATTGAGTGTATTGACCCGGGTACTATCAATATCAAGTGTTGTAATGGCTTTGAGTGACTTCAGTGCGCTAAGATCCTGTAGGGAGGTCTGTGATAAATTCAGATCAGTGAGCTTTACAAGATTTCCGATTGGTGAGATATCAGTAATACTAGTTCCTTGCAGGTTCAAATAGGTGAGTTCGGTTAGGGAAGATATGGATGAAAGATCAGACACAGTAGTCTTTTCTACATCAAGCGATTGAAGCCCGGGCATTTTTCCAATAACGGAAATATCGCTGATCGTGGTGTGGCTGAGATTAAGTTTTGTAATACTTCCCGAATATTTCAACGTGCTGATACTGCTGACTTTCGTGTAAGAAACATTTAGGTCTTTCAGCTCCGACAGATTTCGAATCGGTACGAGATCGGAGACGTTGGTATGAGAGAGATTGAGAACTTTCAGTTTCGTCAGGTAGGAGATAGGGTCGATGTTTGAGATGTTTGGGTTGTTGCTAAGATCAAGGTCTTCGATCAGCGAGATATTCTTAAGATCAGCAGCTCGGGCGCTATCAACGATTGAAAATTTCTTCTTAAAAACTGACTGCCACTCAAACGAAAGCGACTTCCACCAATTCGCGAGCGCATCCTTGCCACTGTACTCGGTCGTGTACATGCTCACGATTTTCAGATCCTGAGCCACAGGATCATAACTGATCTCGATGAATCGGGGGATCGTGGTATTCACGGCCTGTCCATCCGTGGTAGTGCCCTTCAGGTTGCGGGTCAATGCCGCTTTATAGAAATGTTTGTTGTCAGCATTGACACCACCTTGAATATTGTCAACTGTAAATTCAAACTTAGCATCAGTAAAGAAGAAGTCAACGTCTTTTAAGTAGGCCATGACGTCTTTATTCGTAACCACCAGCCGGTCCGCAACGAGGTCATCCTCTATCTGAACTTTTGAATCTCTGAAGATTTTCGAATAACTCTCAGTCACCACCACTTCTTTATCTCGCGCTGATCCTTCAGCGCTTCCTAACGTGTTAAGCATATAACTTAACACTGAAACGATATTGCGAACTTTCTTTTGGTCCTCAACTTCATCGGGTGCAGGTTCTGTTGCTGCGGGCTTCTGAACGACCGTCTTTTTTTCAGGTGCTTTTGTTACGGTGTTTTTTGTGGCTGTCGTCTTTTTAGGAGGAACTTTTTTAACCTCGGTTTTTTTTGTAGTTTTTTTTGAAGAAGATTTCTGTGCTACTGCTACGGCAGAGAACATAAGG
>JBBRFP010000046.1:0-9646 GCA_038241465.1 Cytophagales bacterium
AAGCCGTCCGTTGGTACGCCATAACAACATCCCGCCATAAAGCATCCTATCCGGCCGCAAGTATGGAGAATACAAGCTGTAATGGCCATCACATCCAGCATTGCCCAAACGGGTATTCTATTTTTTCTGAAAAACCATAGCATAACAGGTATGCAGGTCAGAAGGGACCCATAAAACACGAAGCCGCTTCCCGACAATAGTCTGGAAGGATGTGACAAATACGAAAAGTCTTCAAAGATCAGGAACGCTTTTCCCCCGACAACTGCTGCGATTACAATTAACAGAAAAAGGGTATTGGATTGATCGAACGAAAGGCCAAATTGTTTTCTAGCCTCCCGTGCCATGTAGATAAATCCCAATACCGCACCTACGGCGATACAAAAACCGTACGTGTAGATTGTAAATGATCCGACTTCAAACAGGATTGGATGCATACGTAGTCGAGTCGTTAACTATTAACAGTTAATTGTTAACTGTGGTCTATTCTAATCGAGTGAGGAAAATCTACCGTTCATATTTGAACAGATAACGATTAAAATCCAACTAAACGGTCATGATCTCAGCTTCTTTCTTTTTTGCATGAGCATCAATCTTTGCGATGAACTCATCAGTGAGTTTTTGAACACTTTCTTCAGCGCCTTTCACATCATCTTCCGGCGCACCTTTGATCTTCTTCAACGATTCGTTTGTTTCTTTCCGCACGCTTCGAATGCTGACTTTTCCCAATTCACATTCTCCATGAACCTGCTTCACAAGTTGTTTTCTTCTTTCTTCCGTGAGCATTGGAATACTAATGAAGACTTGTTGTCCGTCGTTTTGCGGAGTAAGTCCAAGGTTTGCTGCCATGATGGCTTTTTCAATTTCCTGAATTGAGCTTTTTTCCCAGGGCTTGATGAACAGTGTCCGCGCGTCCGGTGAAGTAATGGATGCAATCTGATTGAGTGGACTCGTTGCACCATAATAGGGAACCATGATACCGTCAAGCATGGACGGATTAGCCTTTCCCGCCCTGATCTTTGTAAGCTCGTGCCCTACATGGATAACCGCTTTGTTCATTTGCTCACGGGCATCCTCCAAATACATCTCTATTTCTTCCATAGGTTCCTATTTGAAATTCTTTTCATAATTAAGACAGAACTTGTCAACAGCTAGCTGTTGACCGTTAACTTATTAAGGTTCCCGCCTCCTCACCCTTCACCACTTTCAATAGATTGCCGCCTTTGTTCATATCAAACACAATAATTGGCAATTTATTCTCCATGCAAAGTGTAAATGCTGTCATATCCATGATGTTGAGATTCTTTTCATACGCTTCCTGAAAACTCAGGGTTGAATACCGTGTCGCATCCGGAAATTTTTCTGGATCTTTTGTGTACACACCATCCACCCGAGTGCCTTTCAAAACAACATTTGCCTGGATCTCAATTGCGCGCAAACTAGCGGTTGAATCTGTGGTGAAATAAGGATTACCAATACCGGCTCCAAAAATCACAATTCTGTTCTTTTCAAGATGTCGAATGGCCCTGCGTCTAATAAAAGGCTCGCATACTTGCTCCATTTTGATGCCTGACATCAGCCGGGTATACATACCATGCCGCTCCAGGGCACTTTGTAAGGCCATGGCATTAATCACAGTTCCGAGCATCCCCATATAATCGCCCTGCACCCGGTCGATTCCAAGCGCCTCTGCCTGCCCACCCCTGAAAATATTACCTCCTCCAATTACGATTGCAAGCTGCACTCCCTGTTCTTTTACCTGTAATATTTCTTTTGAATACTGTTCAAGGACCTCATGGTCAATGCTGGTGGTCTTTGATTTGCCCATTAGCGATTCACCGCTGAGCTTAAGAACGAGGCGTTTATATTTCATGAGTGGCGGATGAGGCGTAGATTTCTTAGCAAATATGTTGAGGATTTTCCTGAATGAAAAGCCTTTGCGTTCTCAACTTCTGGCTCCTGGCTTCTGCCATCTGATATATCTTGATTATCTTTAGGGTATTCAAACTATCATGGAAATATCAATCACGTCTGCTCAGGAGGCTATCGAACTGGAGGAAAAATATGGGGCGCACAATTATCATCCGCTGCCGGTGGTATTGTGTAAAGGTGAGGGCGTATTTCTCTGGGACGTTGATGGAAAGCGCTACTATGATTTTCTCTCCGCGTACAGTGCCGTTAATCAAGGTCATTGTCATCCACGCATTATTCGCGCATTGAGTGAGCAGGCAAAAGAACTAACGCTAACATCACGGGCTTTTTATAATGACAAACTTGGATTAGCCGAAAAATTCATTTGCGAAACATTCGGTTATCAGAAGGTGCTGTTTATGAATAGCGGCGCTGAGGCAAATGAGACGGCCATCAAGCTTGCTCGAAAATGGGGTTATACGAAAAAAGGTATCCCGGACAACGAAGCGATTATCGTTGCCGTCAAACATAATTTTCATGGAAGAACAACGACGATTATTTCAGCATCGACTGATCCCTCCTCGCGTAAAGGTTTTGGTCCGTTCATGCCTGGAATAGAAATAATTGATTATGATAATACCACGGCTATTGAAAAAGCATTGAGTAATCCAAACGTATGTGCTTTGTGGATCGAGCCTATTCAGGGTGAAGCAGGTGTATATGTTCCGCATGACGGCTATCTGAAGGTCGCGGAAGAAATTTGCCGCAAGCACAACGTGTTGTTGATGATGGATGAAATCCAAACAGGCATTGCCCGCACAGGAAAAATGCTGGCTTCGGATCATGAAGGTGTTCGTGCTGACTTATTAATTTTAGGTAAAGCCGTAAGCGGTGGAGTATTACCGATTTCATGCGTACTTGCCGATGATGAAATCATGCTGGTAATAAAACCAGGTGAACATGGATCAACCTTTGGTGGAAGCCCTCTGGCAGCAGCAGTTGTAATCGAAGCGTTGCAAGTTGTGAAAGATGAAAAGCTCGCAGAAAATTCAGAACGACTTGGAAAGATCTTCAGGGAACGTATAAATGCCTTGTTAAAAAAGACCGCTTTAATAAAGTTAGTCCGTGGCAAAGGATTATTAAATGCAATTGTTGTCAATGATTCGGAAGAGAGCGAGACTGCCTGGAATTTGTGTCTTTCACTAGCGGCTAATGGGCTGCTCGCAAAACCAACGCATGGAAACATCATCAGGTTAGCACCTCCTTTGGTCATTACCGAGGAGCAGATGCATGAGTGCTGTGACATTATCGAGAAGACGTTGCTGGCGTTTAAGTATTAGCCAGGAAAATTCTCTCAAAGACCCCAACCCGTTCTCTGTCAAAAATTTAGAAGCGGTTGAATTTAGAGGATCTCCCGATATAAAATAAAGCACCCCATTGCCAGGGTGATCCACCCAAACGCCTTCTTTAATTGCGTACCCGGAATATTGACCGATAATCGTGTGCCAATAATAATTCCAACGATAGCCAGCGCACTTATTGACAAAAGAAAAGGCCAGTCCATTTCATAGTTGAGCAGATCTCCCGCAAAGCCGAGTAAGGAGTTAATGCTAATAATGAAGAGCGATGTGCCAACAGCAGTTTTAAATGGCAGGCCAGTAAGAAACACAAGCGCTGGAATAATTAGAAAACCGCCCCCTGCCCCAACTAATCCTGTTAGGAATCCTATCAGGGCACCTTCAACTATTACCAGGAATGTGCGAAAACGTTGGCTGGTTGAAATAGGATTTTTCTTTCCACGGATCATTGGGACGGCGGCGAGTACCATGAGAACGGCGAAGATCCCCAGGATTAGAAGTCGCTTCGTGAACACAAAGTTTCCGGAAGTAAAAATAATATCAGGTATGGACGGAACGACCCACCGCCGTGTGCAGAAAATGCTGATGATGGAGGGAATACCGAAAAGAACTCCTGTCCGAACGTTGATTAAATGTTGGCGATACTTTGGAATCGCTCCCGCAAAACTGGTGACACCTACAATGAATAATGAGTAGGCGGAAGCAAGCACCGGCTCAATGTGAAAAAGATAGACAAGAATTGGAATCGATAGAATAGAACCCCCACCTCCCAGCAGACCGAGTATCAAACCAATCAGAATGGAAGCAGCGTAGCCAAAAAGTTCCAAGAGTGTGTATTTGCTGGAAAACTAAAGCGAGTTTAACTGAGACGGAAGTGTTTGCCGGATTAAATCAAAGTCTATCGGAGTACAGGAGCAGGATTTAAGCATAGTGTCAACCGTCAAGTATGTGCATTTATCCTGTTAATCCTTAAATCCTGCTAAACTCTGCAATAAACGCATCGGGATATTTATTCCTGATCTCGGATAGGAACTTGTCTGCTTTATCTCTGGTAGAGAATTGTCCAAGAATAATGCTGTAGTATTTTATTCCATTAAGGATCTTTACCTGAACCACAACTTTTTTCTTGTAGGAGCTTTTCAGGTTGTCAGAGAGGCGCATAAGGTTTACAAGTTCTTGGTACGTTCCAATCTGAATCCCAAATCCTTTTGGTTGCAGGCGCTCTATTTTGAAGTCATAGAATTCTTTTTCGTCAACCACTATCCGGTCAATGACTTTCCCTTCCATTGCGCTTTTTCCATCTCCTGCATCAA
Source organism: Cytophagales bacterium (assembly GCA_038241465.1). Classification (GTDB taxonomy): domain Bacteria; phylum Bacteroidota; class Bacteroidia; order Cytophagales; family Cyclobacteriaceae; genus ELB16-189. The sequence continues at coordinate 4,580 of JBBRFP010000046.1, forward strand.
CTACTTCGATCTTTACATCAGCCAGTCCGCTGTTCATAAATCCGAGTTTCTCTGCAGCGCTTTTAGAAAGATCGATAATACGTCCTTCTGCATAGGGTCCGCGATCATTGATCAACACGAGTACAGATTGATTATTGGCCATGTTTGTAACTTTCACTTTCGTACCAAAGGGAAGGGTCTTGTGTGCTGCTGTCAGCTTACTGTGCTTGTATTTTTCCCCATTTGCCGTCGCATGGCCTTCAAACTTATCAGCGTAAAAGGAGGCTTTGCCGGTTTGGGACTGTCCTAACAAAGAGCTTGCTGTGAAAGCAAGACAGATTGCAAAAAATAGTGTTCTCATGCGCCAAATATAGCCTCTCACTACTTAACTTCTCACTTCTGTACTCCGATTTTAAAATCGCATTAGCGAATGAACCCATTTAACCTTAGCTTTGCCCGGCAAATAATAGATCCTAAAAATTGTTTGCCATGGCCTTAGATTCTGCCAAGTTCCTCTTTGAAGCACTCACCTACGATGATGTGCTCCTTGTCCCAGCCTACAGTGAAGTACTCCCGCGGGAAACAAGTACTTCAACGTATTTAACCAAAAACATTAAGCTGAATATCCCAATTCTGTCGGCGGCTATGGATACTGTCACGGAATCAGCTCTCGCGATAGGGATGGCCATGGAAGGGGGTATTGGGTTTATCCACAAGAACATGAGCATTGAAGCTCAGGCTGACCAGGTAAGAAAGGTTAAGCGCTCTCAGAGTGGTCTGATTCTCGATCCTGTGACATTGCGGGTCAATTCAACCGTCCGTGACGCAGAAAAAATAATGCGTGAATTCAAGATCGGCGGAATTCCTGTAATCGACGGAAATGGGAAACTTGTAGGTATCATTACCAACCGTGATTTGCGCTTTCAAACCGATATGTCTATCCCGGTGGAAGCGATTATGACAAAGGAAAATCTTATCACAGCTCCGGAAGGAATTACACTCGAACAGGCGGAGATACTTCTTCAGGATTATAAAATTGAAAAATTACCGATCATAAATAAAAAGGGGAAACTAACAGGTCTTGTTACCTATAAAGACATTCTGAAAAAGAAAAACAAACCAAACGCCTGCCAGGATAAATTCGGTAGACTAAGAGTTGGTGCAGCGGTTGGAGTAACGCCGGATATACTTACGCGAATTGAAGCGTTACGCGTCGCGGGTGTTGACGTGATTAGCATTGATACGGCTCATGGTCATTCCAAAGGAGTAATTGATGCGGCCAAAATAGTGAAGAAGAAATATCCGGGTCTCGATCTGATTGTTGGGAATATCGCTACGGGTGAAGCGGCAAAAGCATTAGTGAAGGCTGGAGCAGATGCAATAAAAGTTGGAGTTGGTCCGGGAAGCATTTGTACCACCAGAGTTGTGGCGGGCGTAGGTCTTCCTCAATTGTCTGCGGTGTACGAAGCCGCCAAAGCAGTGAAAGGTTCTGGCGTGAAAATAATTGCTGATGGTGGGATCCGTTTTTCAGGCGACATAGTGAAAGCGCTCGCTGCCGGTGCAGATACAATCATGATCGGATCATTGCTTGCTGGTACCGACGAAGCTCCTGGTGAAATGATCATTTATGAGGGGAGAAAATTCAAATCATACCGTGGCATGGGCTCCATAGAAGCAATGGATGATGGCTCCAAGGACAGATACTTTCAGGACGCAGAGGATGATATCAAGAAGCTGGTGCCAGAAGGAATTTCGGGACGGGTACCTTTCAAGGGGTTAGTATCAGAGGTACTGTACCAATTGGTAGGCGGACTCAAAGCGGGAATGGGTTATTGCGGAGCCAAGAATCTTGAAAAGCTTAAGCAGGCAAAGTTCGTTAAAATAACAGTGGCTGGTGTTGCGGAAAGCCATCCACATGATATCGCGATCACCAGGGAGGCCCCGAACTATAGTAGAAAATAAGTTAATTCTTTAATTCGTTGATTCGTTAATATTCCTGATGAAACCACACCATAATTTAAGAAATTTGTTTTCTTCGGCTCAATCAACGAGTTACCAAATTATCTAATCACTGAATCAGAAAAGTGAAGACCAAAGCACTGATAAGACTAGCTTTTATGGGCGCCGCCGTTACTTGGCTGGTGATGGTCTTTTCTGACGTTACAGTGATGTTCAGCAACATGAAGGGACTGACACCGGACGTTCCGATGTGGCTTCCCCGAGTAATGCTGGATCTTTATGTCATCTGTCTTTTCTATTACTACAAATTTAAAATAGAGCGGGATGAATCGCTGAACTTCACTGATTTGCTTTGGAGAGTTTTTGCAACAGGACTTGTCGCGACGGTATTTTCCCTTTCGCTACGGATGGTGGATTTTCTGTTGGGTTCCACCCGGCTTGCTTCGAATATCTTTTTTATTGATGTAGAGTATCTTATCAATCTGGGGTTGCTGATGAGCTTTTTAGTGGCAGCGGGAACCTGCTGGAAGCGACTGATCCTTTATCAGAAATCAAAATGGCTGATCCGCGGATGGGTTGTATTTGAAGTCATCTTGCTGATCGTGTTGCTCTCGGATAACATCCAGATTGTTCTTGAGGAGTGGGTTATTATCACGGGACGTGTACTTATTTGCATTCTTGCTTTGGTGCTATCGGCCAATATGAAGTGGGTCGCGTATCTCAACTTTAAGCAAAAGTGGACAAGTCTTTTATTGCTACTTCTGTCTTTCTTTTATCTCGGCTATTTCTTCTACACGGTAAATAAATTTTCTGATGATATCGGTAATCAGCTAAAGGATCTTGCTGGTACTGTTAATCCGGAGGATGCCGCAGCTTTTCTTGATTTTGGAGCTCATGCATTTAATATCTATCTGTTCTCATTTGTAATGTTGTATAGTATTTTCTCATTTCTTGTAATTCTTTTCAACCTGCCTACCTCTTCTGTCTTTGAGCAAAAGCTTGAAGAGGTGGTAAACTTCCAACGGATCAGCCAATCAGTTCAGACAGAACAAAGTGAAGAGAGTGTTTATAAAATATTGTTGGAAAGCTCTGTAAGCTCTGTTTTTGCTGATGCCGCGTGGCTCGAAATGAAAGGCGAGCATAAGGAAGCTACGTTGCAAACCTATCACATCTCTGAACGTGATGCGAGAAAGATACAGGAACACCTCGGTGCTCGTCATGTAAAAGGCATCCTTGATCAAAGTAGTGACAAGACAAAAAACCTTTCTGATCAGCTTGCAACATTAAAAGGAAACCGGTTTCGTTCCATCATGGCATTTCCTGTGCTGGTGAAAGGGGAAAAGATCGGGACGCTAGCTTTATTAAAAGAACTGCCGGAAGGTTTCAATAAGGAAATGACTCAGATCGTTTCAGCGTTTGCCAATCAGGCGGGTATCTCAATTGAAAATTTCAGATTGTTAAAAGAAGCGATTCAGAATGAACGCTATAAGGAAGAATTAAAGATCGCTAAGACGGTTCAGAAAAGCCTCCTTCCTGATAAGCTCGAAAAATCAGATGACTTTGATATATCGGCATTTTCAGAATCAGCAGATGAAGTTGGCGGCGACTATTATGATACACTGCGAATCAATGATCATCAGGTAAGCCTTATTATTGCAGATGTTTCGGGAAAAGGAACGACTGCTGCTTTCCACATGTCGCAAATGAAAGGAATCTTCCATAGCCTTTCCCAGCAAGCCCCGGAACCGAAAGATTTCATGGTGCGCGCCAATCAGGCCTTGAGATATTGTCTTGAGCGGGGGTCGTTTATTTCCGCTACCTATTTCGTAGTTGATTCAAGCAAACAAATAATCTACTATTCGAGGGCCGGGCATTGTCCTGTCCTTATTTACAAGGCAGCGGAGAAGAAAGCAGATTATCTGGTTGATAAGGGCACTGCGCTGGGGATGATCAAGGGTAAGGACTACTGCAATTTTGTTGAGACAAATACCATTTCTTACGCAACAGGAGATGTAATGGTCCTTTTTACTGACGGCATTACGGAGGCAAAAAGTCCGAAAGGGGAGGAATTTGGCCTCGAACTATTGAAAAAGACGATTGTGGATTCAGTGGAGGAGAGCCCGAAAGCGATTCAGGAAAAGCTGATAAAAAGGTTATACGAATACACAGGGACCGAAGAAATTGACGATGACTACACGACTATGATCGTAAAGTTTAAATAGAACATTAAAAATCTAAATACGTTTAAAATCTATGGTGCACATCAAGCGATTACAGGAAGAAGGAACCGACATTCTGGCTGTCGTAGGCGAAATTGACGCCAGTTCCTCTATCGAACTCGATCTCGCCATTGCTAAGAGTGTAGGAGAAGGTGCAACAAGAATCCTAGTGGATTGTAGCGCTTTGGAATATATTTCCTCAGCAGGGCTGGGTGTATTTATGTCTTATATCGAAGAGTTTCGCGATAAGAATATCAATATGGTTCTGTTTGGAATGAAGGATAAGGTTATAAACACATTTCAAATACTTGGACTCGCGGACCTACTGCACATAAGAGCAAATAAACTGGAGGCAAAGAAACTAGTAAATGAGTTATCAGTATAGCATCGGCTGTAGCCTTGAGAGTTTAAAAGGCGTGCGCGACTTTATAAGAAAGTCGTTGCGTGGCCATGTTGCGTCCGATGTGGTGTTGAATGAGATTATTCTGGCATTGGATGAAATGTGCTCGAATCTTATGATACACTCCCATCAATGCAATCCGGATCATCATATTGAAATACACATTGATGTTCCTCAGAAAGGAAAGGTAGTTTTTGAGATTATCGATGATGGAGAGATGTTTGATATCAACCGATTTGATCAACCTAATCTGGATCATCTTATTCAAGAGAAAAGAAAAGGAGGATTGGGTGTTCGGCTTGTAAAATCAATCATGGATGAGGTTGTCTACACTACCCGCAACGGGCGAAATATCTGTCGACTCACCAAGAAAGTAGTCTAAAATCTTCCTTTGGGTATCCGCCCGTACCTCGTATTTTTGCACGTTTTAACAACTGAAGTGTGCGAAAAAGCTTATTTATAGTGTTGTTGTTGTTGGCAGGGCAGGTCTTAGGGCAGTCTTCTGAAAAG
>JBBRFP010000047.1:0-9441 GCA_038241465.1 Cytophagales bacterium
AGGCTTGTTCGAGAATACAATGGGCGGTTCGTATCCACGCAGAGGTAGCTATGATTACGTCCGCGAACGGGTGGCATATACGTTTTATGATCCGGCTGTAGCCTCGAAAGAACTTGTGGATGAAGTTTTTGAAACGACGAAAAGTATTCCAAAATGCATGAGAATCGTGGCAATTGCGAAGTCTGCGCAACGAAATAACCTGGCAAATGATTTGCATAATATACTGGTTCCCACACTGCTGGTTTGGGGATTAAATGATACAATCACTCCGCCGCAGGTGGCTTATGAGTTTAACAGGCTTATTCCTAATTCTGAGTTGCGTTTTGTTGACAAATGCTGTCACGCACCGATGATGGAGCATCCTGAAGAATTCAATGAAATAGTTGAAGATTTTTTAACAACAACATCTAAAGATTTAGTCAATAAATGATCGCAGAAGAACTTATCAATCACATGATTCCGCCGCTTAAAGTGACGGACGATGCCCACAAGGCTATTGTGTGGATGGAAGAGTTTCGTTGCAATCACCTACCCGTAGTGGACGATGGAATTTTACTTGGATTTATTTCTGAAGAGATTATCGTGGAGTCAAATGATATCGAAAAAAATCTCGGTGACTTTGACCTGGTAGGAAAGGATTGTGTTGTGGGAATGGAGTCTCATTACTTTGACATTCTCCGCATAGCGGGTGAGCATAAGCTCAACATTGTTGCTGTTCTGAATGAGGAGGGCCGTTACGCCGGAATCATCACAGTGCAGGATATTATGGCATCCTTCGCGCAGACAGCGTCCGTTCAAATGCCGGGAGGCATTATCGTTCTTTCAATGGATCTGATTGATTATTCCCTTGCGGAAATCAGTCGCTATGTAGAAGAGAACAAAGCTAAAGTGATTAGCAGCACCATGACGGAAGATGCTCTCGACAGAGGTAAAATAAAGCTTACGCTTAAAATCAACCAGCTGGATCTTTCCCGTATTGTGGCTACACTCGAACGTTTCGGCTATCGCGTTATTGGTCGCTATCAGGAAGCCCCCCGCGATGATGATAGTAAAGAGCGATTGGATATGTTGATGAAATATCTGAATATTTAATTAGCTGCAATTCATATTCCGATGCTTCTCTGTCCTTATGGACATTTCTCTTCAGGTTAGTTACAACTCGAAAAGTAAGAGGGTAAAATTGTTATGAAGAGCTTTTTGCGACCAAGATAAACTTAAAGATTTAAACAGCTTCTGCTATAATTGTCCGGAACTTTCGGAATCAAAAAGTCTTCAGCTTTCGTTTTCAGCCTTAATCTTTTATTCACTCTTCAAATTTTCCACAGGATTCACGTACGTTGCCCTCATCGTTTGCGAACCGATTGTAATGACTCCAAAAACAACCAGAATTGATACACCGGTTGCAATCACTGCGAAATCAAACGTAGTATGATAAGCAACATGCGTTAGCCAAAGGTTGTTGAGAAAATACGCGGATGGCACAGCAATCAAAATTGCAATCAATAAAATACCAACGAATCCTTTTGACAAAAGATAGATCAGAGAACTGTCACTAGACCCCAACACTTTTCTTATTGATATTTCCTTAATGCGGGTCTCTGTAGTGTAAGTGGCCATTCCAAGTAGTCCGAGGCATGAAATTAGGATCGCCAGAAAGGAAATTACCATCACGATGTTCACAAGATCGCTGAAGATAGTGTCATAGAAACGATGAATCTCTTCTTCAAGAGTGATGTAGTCAAGCTTAAGGCCTGGATTGACCTTTGACCACGAGGTTTCAATTATCTTAACGGCAGAAGCCTGGTCTCTGGAATATTTGACCTGCAAAAGACTATAATCCTTTGGCTTATAAAGAAGAACAAGGGGATCAATTTTAGCAACAAGCATTTGGTGATTATAATCTTTTACCACGCCAATGATTTCATATGTTGAAGAATCATCTTTCATAATAATCACCTGCCCTAATGCATCAATTGCGGATTTATAATTGAAGCTAGTAACAGCTTTCTCATTTAGCAGGATAAAATTCTTATTTGATTCTCCAGCTTCTTCGGAATAGTTCCTGCCTGCGATTAATGAAAGATTGAGGTTCTTCAAATAGTTTTCATCCACGGAATAATAATCAAGAGAATTCCACTCTTTTTCATCCAATGATTTCTTAAAACTGGTTCCGTATGTGCTGCTTGAAGCGAGGATATGGGACACGGATGCCACACTCAAGATATTGGGATATTTATTCAACTCGGTTTTCAATGCGCTGGCGGAAGAATTATTAAGGCGCACGGCAATATTATTTTTCATATCAAAACCATGATCAGCTTTTATAAATAGATCAAGTTGATTATAGATGACAATGACCGTAAGGATGAAAATCAGCGAAAGACTGAACTGAGCAACAAGCAATGTCTTGCGTAGCCCCATTTTTGAAAACAACTTCATCGTTCCGAAGTTTTTTAAAACCTTTATAGGCTGAAATCCGGATAGAACAACGGCCGGGAAGAATCCTGCCAGAAGGCCCACAACAAAAGCGAAAACGAAAAAACAGCCATAGACATAAATATTAGCTTCAAGATCCCATTTTAACACACGCGCAAAAGTCAGGTTAAGCATCAATGGCTTAACGGCCATCAGGAATACAAGAGCGAGGCCCAATGCGAGCATTGAGATGACAACTGATTCCGAAAGGAATTGAGTGAATATTTGCCAACGTGCTGCCCCTGAAACTTTCCGAACTCCAATTTCTCTTGCACGTGTAAGGGAACGCGCAATGGAAAGATTGGTAAAATTGAAACAAGAGGTGAGCATGATGACGCCAGCAAGTCCGGCGAAGAAATAAATGAAAATCCATGGAAGAAACGGACCTATTGGATTGTTCATAAATACACCAGGAGAAATTTCAGTAAGAGATTGTATCGATAGTCTCCCCTTCAGGATGTCCGGATTTTTTTCAATGGCAATGCGCTTGTCATATATCTTTGTGAGACTAACCTGAAGATCTTCAGGTGTTTTATCTTTTTCGAGTAGCACATAGGTCCAGGTATTCCAGTAGTTATGCCAGTTGGTTTCAATTTCTTTCTTAAACACCCCGATTGCCTGAAGACTTCTATAAGAAGCCATGCTTGCGACGCCTTCAAAAACTATGTGCGATTTTTTATCTGTCTTTTTTAAAACGCCCGTAATGGTGTAAGTACCTTTGTCGCCAACCTTTATTGTTTTACCGACGGGATTTTCTTCTGTAAAAAGTTTTTCAGCTGCTGCTTTTGAAAGCACAACTGTATAAGGTTCAATCAGGGCTGTTTTTGCATCACCGTATTCCAATTCATATTCAAAAAGATCAAGAAATTCAGGATCGACAAAAAATCCACTCAGCGGAACATTAACATCCTGATCAAATTCAATCCATGGGTTTCCAAAATTTCTTTTTATCCGAACGACTTTCTCAACGCCGGTATAATTCTCTAACAACTCGTGACCTAGCGGCATCGGTGAAGTGGCTGTGGTGTTTCCTGATGGTGAGCCATCAGGAGAGACTATGGTGCTGGCGATCCTATAAATGCGATCCCGCTTTGTGTTATACCTGTCATACATTAATTGATCTGCGACCAGCATAATGATTCCCAGGCAGATTGACATTGCGATTGCAAGGCCAAAAATGTTTATAAAAGAGAAAAATTTATGACGACTAAGACTACGCAGAGCGGTCGTTAGATAATTTTTTAACATACAATCAAGTTTAACTTTGACTAGCAGAGGAAGTGATCAGGACATCAGGTGATTGACGCCCTGACCACTCAATTGTTATAATTATGAATTGGAATTTTTCTTTACGAAAAAATAGTAAAGTAGAAATCCAAGTGACACCGACACTGCAAACAAGCCATAGGGAAGGGGTGAATCAGGTCGTACGGTTACAAATTCCATTATGATGAGTGATAATCCTGTAAAGAATACGATCAAACCCCATTTAAGCGAGGAATACTGATAGTCTGAAGTGTGCTGTTTGAAAATTGCCTGAGTCTCTTCGTTTACAAATCCCTTTTCAATCATTTTCTTTTTCAGGATGTAGTCAGTCATAACTTTTACAAAGAAATATACTGATCCTCCCAAGCCACTAAAGATCGCAATGGGCATTAGAACTTCTCTTAGATTACTATCCATAATATTGAATTTAAGTTTCTTGTTGGTTTCGAAAGGTGAGACAGCGACGGGTGGTTCAATGTTGCAGAAAGGGAGAAATAATTTTAGTGTCATCTCAATCTTGAATTTTGCCGGTTGCAACGGGGCTGGCGCAAGCACATTTTGTAACTTGCGACCCCACCCACCCGTTTTTATCGGGAGAATCCCTTAATTTCCTGCAACCTTCTTTGATATCCCCGTGTCCAACCTCAAAATGATGGATGATCACGCCCTAGTGGCTCGCGTTGTAAAGGGGGATAATCATGCGTTTAGGTCACTGATTAAGCAGCATTCGCGACTTGTGGCTCATATGGTTGGCAGGTTAGTGGACAACAACGAGGATCGCGAGGAGCTGTGTCAGGATATATTTATGAAGGTTCATGATAAGGTTGGAGAATTCAATTTTCAATCAAAACTTTCGACGTGGATCGCCAGCGTTGCCTATCATCATTCAATTAATCATTTACGAAAGAAGAAGATTCATGTTAGCGACATACCAGACGAAGAACGATTTACAACACACTTCACATCAGATGAAAATCCGGAAGAACAACTGAATGATGATATGATCGACAGTCTTGTGATGAAGTTTATTGATAAATTACCACCTCAGTATAAAGCAGTACTTACACTTTATCATCTTGAACATATGAGCTATCCGGAAATTGGGGAAGCAACCGGAATGCCCGAGGGAACGGTTAAAAATTATCTTTTCAGAGCCAGGGCGCTGGTAAAAGAGAAAGTAAAAAAGTATCTTGGAAAGGAATTGTCATGAACAACGAAGAAGAATTACAGAGCCAAATTGAAAAATCCGCTACAACGGGCCATGGACTTGATTCGCGTTCATATCAAGTGATTTTTGATGCGTTAAAAAAAGAACCTTCATTTAAACTTTCAAACAGTTTTGAGGATAAAGTGATCCAAAAAATCGAAGAAAGGAAGGAGGCCGCAAAAGACGCAGCCTGGATCTGGATAGGAGTGGCATCATTTATTATTGCTGCCGTAGCGTCAATAATGCTAACGGGTTTTAAATTCAACAGTTTCAATTTTAATGTTGGCACTTTTAGGTTTCTTGCCGGTTATCCTGGCTTGTTCATTTTTGGAACGCTGTTCGTTCTTGGTCTTCAGCTACTGGACAAGAAGATCATTCGCCCTTCTATCGGCGAATGAAAGTGACGACCAGTAACAATTGGTTCTAGCTTTAATTTTTCGTCTTTTATCGCCATTCTACCGAATATGTAAAATCCTTAACGGGTCTTTCAAAAAGCCGTTTATTTTACCACAATCTCAAAACCAATCATGAAAAAACTCTACTACCTTATTTGTGTGACGCTACTGCTTTCTCAGTCTGTTATCGCCCAGGAACCCAAAAAAGAAGATAGATCCGACACAACAAAGAAAGATAAGCCCAACAAAAAGAAGAAGGACCTTCCGCTTGAAGTCTCCCGAAAGGTTTCCATTAAAACGAACGAAGGAACGTGGATGTCACTCGACGTTAGTCCCGACGGAAAAACCGTGGTCTTCGATTTTCTTGGAGACATTTTTACAATGCCAATCACGGGCGGAAAGCCAGTACAGTTCACAAAAGGAATGTCATTTGATTCTCATCCAAAGTTTAGTCCTGACGGAAGTAAGATTTTGTTTCTTTCTGACCGAAGTGGTGGAGAAAATATTTGGTGGTATGCACTTGATAAAAAGGATTCACTTCAGGTTACAAAGGGAAATACCGATCACTACCAGGCAGCGGAATGGACTCCCGATGGCAATTATATTATTGGCTCCCGAGGCACTCGTAACTTGAAACTGTGGATGTTCCATAAAGATGGAGGTTCCGGCGTTCAATTGATCAAAACTCCGGATCAATTGAAAACAGTTGAGCCAGCGTTCGGACCGGATGGAAGATATATCTGGTTTTCGCGTCGCAATGCTGCCTGGAATTACAATGCACAACTCCCGCAGTATCAACTTGCTGTGTATGATCGCGACAATGGAGAAATAGAAACGAAAACTGCGCGCTACGGTTCGGCCTTTGCGCCAACACTATCACCGGATGGCAAATATTTGGTGTATGGATCAAGACATAATGATCAAACCGGTTTAGTCCTTCGTGACCTTAAGACTAGTGATGAAAAATGGCTCGCTTATCCGGTTCAACGTGATGATCAGGAATCGCTTGCATCAATGGGCGTGCTTCCCGCAATGTCATTCACACCTGACAGCAAAGAAGTAGTTGCGTCATACGGTGGAAAGTTCTACCGGATTCCGGTTGCTGGTGGAAGTTCGATAAACATTCCATTTGAAATGGAAACAGAAATATTGCTGGGCCCACTGGTTGATTTCAAATATCCGATCAAAGACGATAAGGAGATGACCGTAACACAAATTCGAAATCCGGTTGTGTCACCGGATGGTAAGCAGGTTGCCTTTACAGCACTGAACAGGCTATACACGATGGATGTTGCCAATGGAACACCCAAGCGTGTGACAAATTCTGACTACACCGAGGCACAACCTGCGTGGAGTCCTGACGGATCGCAATTGGTGTGGGCAACCTGGGAAAACAACGGAGGACATTTATATAAAATTAATTTAAAACTGAAGGGCGCCAAGCCACTACGTTTGACTACGACACCGGCATTGTACCAGGCTCCGGCTTGGAGTTATAAAGGTAATAGGATTGTGTTCCTTCAAGGAGCATCATTCAATTTTAAGGAAGATCCGGACCCAACAACGTTTGCCAGTCAGGAAAATCTTGCGTGGGTCAACGGCGATGGTGGTAGTGTTACGATCATTGGCCGTTCGAAGGGTCGTGGCAATCCTCATTTCGTAAAGTCAGATGATAGGATTTACTTATACAGTGGAAGCAAGGGATTGCTATCAATCCGCTGGGATGATACAGATGAGAAGCTGATCGCAAAGATCACTGGCATCATGACGTATGGATCATCCGCAGAAATGGAAAATAATTGCATGTTGGCGGAATCAGTAACTGAACCACAACGCGAGCCGTTGAATTCGGATGTTATAAAAATGGCACCGGAGGGGGATAGAGCGTTTGCACAGATACACAATGAAATTTATGTTGTAACCATTCCGAAAACTGGTGGCGAGGTTCCAAAGATCTCCGTGGCAGAAGCTGAAAAATCTTCCTTCCCGGCCACGAAGCTTACGAAATTGGGCGGAGAATTTCCAAGCTGGAGCGATAATGGAAAGAGTGTTTACTATTCATTGGGTAACGCCTTCTTCACTTTCAATCTTGATGATGCGAAGGCAAAAGAGCTTGAGTTGAAAAAGAAGAAAGCAGACGAGGAAAAGAAAAAGGAGGAAGAGGAGAAAAAGAAGGACGAAGAGAAGAAAGACGAGAAGAAGGACGAAAAAAAGCCTGAGGAAAAGAAGGATGAACCGTACAAGCCTGGTGAAGTTCGCATCAAGGTTATCGTTCAAAAAGATATACCAAATGGAAAGGTACTCTTGCAGAATGCTCGCATCATCACGATGAAGGGTGATGAAGTAATTGAGCATGGCGATGTGCTAGTTGAAAACGCGCGTATCAAGCAAGTAGGTGCCGCAGGATCAATTACAGTTGATGCATCAGTTCAGAAGATAGACATGGCCGGTAAAACGATCGTACCAGGATTCGTTGATACACATTCACACATGTGGCCAGCTTGGGGAATTCATAAGAATCAGGTTTGGATCTATGCTGCTAATCTCGCTTATGGAGTTACAGCGACACGCGATCCACAGACGGCAACAACGGATGTGCTTACGTATAGTGATCTTGTTGAGACTGGCCAGATCGTAGGGCCCCGCATATATAGCACTGGCCCCGGCGTTGGATACTGGGCATATAATTTGAAGGATTTTGATCAGGCAAAAGATATTTTGAAACAGTATTCGGAATATTATAATACCAAGACGATCAAAATGTATCTCACTGGAAATCGTCAGCATCGCCAGTGGATCATTCAGGCCGCGAAAGAACAAAAGCTGATGCCTACCACTGAAGGTGGATTGGATTACAAACTTAACATGACCAATCTGATTGATGGATATTCTGGCCACGAACATTCATTGCCTATTTACCCCTTGTATAAGGATCTTGTAACGTCGTTTGCAGAATCGAAGATCACGTACACGCCTACGTTGTTAGTCTCATACGGTGGGCCATGGGCGGAGAACTATTATTACTCTACTGAAAAAGTTAACACTGACCCCAAGCTGAATTATTTTACACCAAAGTCCGAGCTGGATCAGAAGTCCCGCAGAAGAGGATCCTGGTTTATGTATGAGGAACATGTATTTCCTGACCATGCCAAGTTCGTAAACGATCTTGTCAAGGCTGGAGGAAAAGCAGGTATTGGTTCACACGGCCAGTTGCAGGGGCTTGGATATCATTGGGAACTTTGGAGCATCGCTTCGGGCGGAATAAGCAATCACAATGCCCTGAAGGTTGCGACCATTCTTGGAGCGACGGCAATCGGCCTTGACGGTGACATCGGTAGTATTGAACCTGGTAAGCTTGCGGATCTGGTCATTCTTGATAAAAATCCTTTAGAGAACATCAGGAACACCAACACCGTAAATAAGGTCATGAAGAATGGAAGGTTGTATGATGGAAATACCTTGGATGAAGTTTATCCAAATGCGCATAAAGCTCCGTCGTTTGGAAGTGAGCAAGCGCAGCCAGCGAATCTTCCCGGGATCAAATAGTAGGAGAGATCCGACGAATTCAAAAGCGTCATCGTGAGCAAACTTGCGATGACGTTTTTGTCTGATCAATAATTCTAATTTGCCTTAAACTTCAAAGCCACACCTCCGAAATAATTTCTCGCTGGCGCTGCATTGAAGTAGCGTCCGCCGGCAGCGTTCAGGTCATTGCCCAGACTATACCGTTGATCAAGAGCATTATCAATACCGGCAAAGAACTCAAGAGGGAGCTTTCCTGAAAGTTTATAGCCGATTCTCGTTCCAACTAGAAAATAGTCCGAAGCATAGGCGGTGTTAGCATCGTTTAAAGGTAATCGATCGCTGTAGTGGGCTGTTAAGTTTAGATAAAAACCATTTCTAAAAAACAAATCGCCACCAAACATAAGCGTTACTGGAGCTACGCCTGTCAGACTATTCCCAGAGAAGTTATTGCCATCCGTAACATAGTTTGTAAAATGATAATGATTGTAGGATGTATTGGCAAAGAGTCGGAAATGAGCTATCAGAGGTTTAAGATAGCGATTGCTGAAATAGCTATTGAGGACAAGGCTAAGC
>JBBRFP010000048.1:0-9356 GCA_038241465.1 Cytophagales bacterium
GCACGCTGGGCGGCATACGCCATTCCAAGTCTTCGCTGACGACGGTCATAGTCAAGAGCAACCTTCCCGATGATCTCCGAAACTCTTCCTGCCGCGGCATGAGTTTGAAATTCCATTTGCCATAGTCTGTCAACCGCTGTGATGTACCCTTGCGCCAGATACAAATCCTCATCGTTGCCTGCGAAGACGTGAGGAATGCCGATGCTATCATACAAAACGTTGACAGATTGGGAAATACCCGTAATCGATAGCTTTTTATCAGATGCCTTCGCTGTCTCAGCATTCTGCCAGAAGCCATGGAAGGGATCGAGGAACTTGCCGAGTGGAGGGATAGGAGAGCCGATCGTCCAACCTCTGTTAAGCGTATAAAGTAGAGTGAGCGTGATAATGAGGGAGATACTGATTTTGAATATTTTCATAAAGTTCTACGTTCTGGGTCCTATGTGCAATGTTCTGGACGTCAACACATCAACCCGTTAACACTTTAAATACCAATTATTTTCTAATTTTCGTGAATATTTAAATAGGTTCAAAGAACGAAGCCAGAACTTTGCACTTTGCACTTTGCACTTTGCACTTTGCACTTTGCACTTTGCACTCTGCACTCTGCACTCTGAACCCTGCACTCTGAACTTAGAAAAAAGATTGAACAATCCCTGGTTTGTATTTTACACTAAGAGCCGACAAGAAAAGAAGGTGCGTGACCTACTCGAGCGGCGTGGCTTCGAGGTCTTCCTTCCTATGCAGAAGGTAATGCGTCAATGGAGCGATCGGAAAAAGAAGGTTGAAGTTCCGTTGTTCAATTCCTACATATTTGTCGCGGTGCCGGAGCATCAGATTACGTCAATCCTGGAAACTCCAGGCGTGTCGTGGACCATCAGGCATAATGGAAAACCTGCCAAGCTCCACGCCAGGGAATACGATTTGATCGTGCGCTTTATCGAGACGGGTCTGTTGATTGAATCGCTTGGAATAGAATCAATTGAAAAAGGAGAAGAGGTGGAGATAATGGACGGACCGCTTAAAGGTCAGAAGGGATTTGTGTCAGGAACAGGAAAGGATAAGTTCACTGTATTGTTGGATGCACTGGGGCAGGCTATTAGGGTGGAAGTCAGTGGGTTGTTGCTGAAAAAAATCTAAGATTGAATTGAATAGTGGGCTCGCGAGAGAACCCTCATTCCTGCCTTTGCGAGCGCCGGCAGGCCCAACGCTTTTCCGATGGGGAGAAGGGAGCGAGCTCTGTTTTGCTATCGTCTGACTTTGTTTCGGCTGGCGGCAGAGGGTGCGGAGAGGGAGCTTAACAGTGTAAATAAATTATCTCCTAAACGGAGCCATTTCCGCTTTTTTTTCATTTATTTAACAACCTTTTGCATGTGTGGGATACTTTTTAAAATAGCCCTCGCGACGAGCCTTGTACTTCACGTTGACCGAAACGGGTGCTTGGAATTTACTGGTTTTTGGCCTTGTTTTTGATAGAGTCTAGTAGAAGTTCAGTAAGTCTCTAGTAAGTGATTAGTAAGTGTTTAGTATATCTCTAGTAAGTGTCTAGTATATGTCCAGTAAGTGTCGAGTGTATGACTTGCTAATAATGTTCTCCCATTATATCTTCGATAGGTTAATGATCTTATCGCACAGGGGTAAGTAGGCCACTTGTCAAGCTTCCCCTGGGTCGGGTCATACCCATCCAAACATCACTCTTATGAAGCCAAAAAAGGACCAGGCGGATATCAGCGGCATTTTTGGCGACCGCATAAGCTTTCAAAAGGTGAATGGCCGTGTCGTGGCGAAGATCCGCCGGAAGCGGAACATGGATAACCCCACAGAGAACCAGATAGCCTATAAGTCAAGATTCCTGGAAGCCGCCAGCTGGGCGAAAAAACACATCGAGAATGCTGATAACAAAGCTTTTTACCAAGCCAGGATCACCAAGAAAAGGCAATCCGCCTACTCACTTGCCTTTAAAGACTTTAGTAAGCCGCCAAGGATTAGATCTATCAATCTGGAATCTGACGGTCGGATTGTGCCGCCCTTTATCCGGATCGACGTCTTTGCCCGCTTCATGGTGACACGCGTCAATGTCGTCATAACCGATTTTTCGGGAAATTACATTGAAGAAGGTGACGCGGTGCGAGTTGCTGAACACCCAAATCTGTGGGATTATGTACCTACCAGTTCTAACCAGCCGATGAAAGGTTGTAAGGTCGTGGCGACGGCTTTTGATAGACCGGAGCACTCAGGGGTGTTGGAAGTAGTATTGTAAAGATGAAGAAATGTGATCTTGAGCCACCCGCAAACCAGACCGCACCGCCCGGCAAAATATCAAGGCGCTGCGGTAACGAAAGAAAGATTTCCTCTGTACTCTGTGGTGAAATAGTGACCCTATTCAATCATCCTTCCCGGTTACAATCCAACTTCTCCCCGCATAGAGTAGTTTTATTACTCACCGTTTTCTACCTTCGCATCTGTGCTGGATTCGCTTATAACGTCTAAGACCAGGGTCAAAATGCTGTTGAAGTTCTTTTCGAACAGCAGCGCCTCTGCCTATATGCGGGAGATGGCAAAGGAGTTTGGCGAATCAACCAACTCCATACGCATGGAGCTCAACAATCTTTCAAAGGCGGGCTACCTCGTCACAGAAGAAAAGGGCCGCGCCATCTATTACAGTGCAAACGTAAAACATCCTTTGTACAATGAGTTAAAGACACTCGTTCTCAAGTACTTAGGCATTGACAAGATCATTGATGATGTAATACATAAAATGCTCCAGCGGCTCGGCAAACTGCAGTTCGCATTTATTGTTGGCGACTACGCGGAAGGACGTGATAGCGGCATTATCGACTTAATCATCGTGGGAGATGTGGATAAAGAGTATCTGGCACAATGCGTGGTCAAAGCTGAAAAGCTGATAAACCGCAAGGTGAATACCAGGGTGCTGACTGAAAATGAATTTGAAAGCCAGAGAGAAGAGTTGAATAGTGAGAAAGCGCTCTGGCTTTGGAAAGTGGAAGAGGCCGATTTAAAGATTTGAAGATTTGTTGACTTGAAGATTTGATCGCCCTACAATTGGCGATAAGAATTCAATCCATGTTTTCACTCAACCCAACGATGGGACTGAGGAGGCGAAGCTGTGAATATCCTGGTATTTAAATTACTCTGTTTCTTTCCTCACCGCTTAAATGACAGAACCTGGTATGTATTAAACATATATGCCTTTCGACGAGTTTTTCGCTTTTAACCTTATTTAGTTAATTTTCCAGCTTGTACTACACTCCAATGCGTCGAAACACTCTTAGACTATTGAAAAGCCTGAAATCTTTAATTAGCCCAAGAATGCTGATGGCGATTGCCGTAGTGATCTCTGCAGCTTCCTGTGTGACGAATCGGAAGTATCAACTACTCCAGAAGAATGATGTGAATATTTCCAATCTGAAGCCGGACTCGATATTCAGAAAGTATACTGTCGAGAAATTCGATTATAAAATTCAGACAAATGATATCATTTCGGTTCGGTTTGAAAGTCTGACCCCGAAGGAATACGATTTTTTTAATTCTCAAACGCAGAACGCTGCTGGCAATAATGGGTTAATTGGGGGTGCATTATTGATCGGCGATCTTGTCGATGAAGAAGGCAAAATTCCTTTTCCGGTGGTTGGCAAGGTGAAGGTGTCCGGTTTAACGGTTTTTCAGGCTCAGGATACATTGCAAGCTATTGCGCTTCGCTACCTGGAATCACCGATCGTTAAAGTCAGGCTACTCAATTACAGAATTACTTTTTTGGGAGAGATGAACAGGGAAGGTGTTGTTACCGTTAGCAATAATCGCGTCACCTTATTAGAAGCGGTTGGACTTGCAGGAGGACTGACCGATCTGGCTGATAAGACCAATCTGAAATTGATTCGTCAAAAAGGCAATACCACGGAGATCGTGTATTTGAATCTTCAGGACGAGAACTTCATTACGTCACCGTACTATTACGTTTATCAGAATGACATCATTATTGCGCCTGCTTTAAAGCAACGTCCCTTCAGAAAGTATTTTGGGCAAAATCTTTCTCTTATCATATCTGCGTTGTCCTTGTTGCTGATAGCAGCAAGCTTCAATAAATAATTAAATTCTCCCACCCGTGACTACCGATCAGGATTTTCAGTTCAACAAAGCGAATAAGGAAAATATTTCCAGTTCAATTGACATAAAGAGAATCGCGTTTCAGGCATTGCGATACTGGTACGTGGTTGTCTTGTCGCTTGGGGTGGCCCTGGTCATTGCATTTTATCAGAACCGATATGCTGAAAGGATATATCCAGTTACAGCTTCTATCATCATACTTGAAAAGGAAGAGACCAGTGGTGCGGAATTATTGTATAAAAATGCAATCGTAGATCAGTACCGTAACTATCTCAATGAACCTTATATTCTTAAGTCTTATCCGTTGATCCAGCGGGTCATTGAGGAATTAAATTTTACCGTCTCTTTCTACACGGAAGGATATATTTTAACAACGGAAGCATATAATTATCTTCCCATTACTGCAAAAATTACAAAACGCTCTTTTCCAGCAGCGTACAGCATAAAATTATTGGATGAAAACTCTTATTCACTTGAAATACCAGCATCTGAAAATAGTACGGTTGAAAAATTTACAATTGGCGATACCATAACCTTTCATGGAAACAGGCTGATGGTCGAGAAAGTCCCCGGCCGTCAGATGAAGGATGTTTTTAATGTCCCTTACCTCATGGTTATTAATGATCCGTTTGGAGTCGCATCACAATATGTTGGCAAGCTAAGTGCAAGTTGGGCGGAGGAAGGAGCGGGTATTATCAACCTGAATGTCAACGGACCTATTCCCGAAAAGGAAATTGATTTTATCAATGGCCTTGTGAAAAATTACCAGCAGTATGATCTGGAGAAGAAAAATGAGACCGCTGATCGCACTGTTAAATTTATCCGAAAGCAGTTGGTAAAGATGACTGATTCGTTGAAGATATTCGAAGGCCAGCTTCAGCAGTTTAAAAAGGACAATCGGACGTCGGGCCATTTAGATGGTGAAGCGCAACGTATGTTTGCCAAGGTGGAAGGGTTGGAATTGCAGCGCGCAGAAGTGCAAATGAAGAGCAATTATTACGATTATCTTCGAAAATCAATTCTGGAGAGCAAGAATCTTGACGAGATAATTCTCCCCACATCGTTTGGCGTGGTTGATCCTTTGATGACAGGATTTGTTTCCGAAATAGCCAATCTTCAACTGGAGCTTAAGATATATTATTCAAAGGCGAAGGAAATCAGCCCAGCCATTACGGGAAAGGTAAAGAGGTTGGAAGAGCTGAAAAATGACGTTCTTAAGTCAACCGAAACGTTACGGGCAACGGATAAAATAAGATTGGATTTCCTCAATAAACAAATCGCCGATGTGGAAAAGCAGATTGGATTTCTTCCCCTTGCCGAGCGACAGTTGATCTCGATCCAGCGAAATTATTCTCTCCTGGAAAATCTTTACGTATTCCTTATGCAAAAGATGTCGGAGGCAGAGATATCCAAAGCATCCAGCACATCAGATATTGTGAGTGTAAATCCCCCTATGCTAGCGGGTGGCGCCATCACTCCGAAGATTAGTCAGAATTATCTATTTGCAACCATCCTTGGGCTTGGGTTGCCAATCCTTGCTTTTGTGCTCATCGAGCTTTTCAACACCAGGATTCAATCGAAAGAAGATATCGATAAGATTACCTCGATCCCGTTCATCGGCGGCATCGGGCATAAGAAATCCCTTAACAATCTTGAAGTCCTTAATTCACCGAAATCATCTATTGCCGAGTCCTTCAGGGCATTACGGTCCAACCTGAATTATTTTATAGATCAAAAAACGAAGGCAACATTTCTCATCTCAAGCTCCATCAGTGGCGAGGGTAAAACATTTACTTCGATTAATCTAGCATCCATTTTTGCACTCACCGGAAAGAAGACGCTGATCGTTGGTGCGGATATGAGAAAGCCAAAGATATATCAAGATCTTCAGTTAAATAATGATAGAGGTCTTAGTACCTATTTATCAGGACTTGATTCTTTTGATGGCGTAGTTCAAAAAACTTCGGTCAATGATTTGCTGGACATGGTGAGTGGGGGCCCAGTGCCTCCGAACCCGTCAGAATTGCTATTGAGTCCGAGAATGACGCAGTTTATTGATGAGGCAAGGGCAAAGTATGACTTCATCATTATTGATACTCCTCCGATGGCGATCGTAACAGACGCATTTGTTCTTGCGCCATTTGCTGATCATATGCTTTTCCTTGTTCGTCAGAATTACACTCCTAAAATGTTGATTAAAAATGTTAACGATTTTTACGTTTCGGGGAAGCTTAAGAATATAAGTATTGTGTTAAACGATATTTATAAGTCTGGACCCGGTTACGGCTATGGCGGATACGGTTACGACTATTACAGTTACGGTTATGGCTATGGAAATAAGAAGGGGAAGGATGGATATGGTTATTACTCGGAGAGCTAAGAGCTAAATTCACCTATTGACGAAGGTTTCAAGCAAGGGCGCAAAGGCCACCAAGCATGTTAAAAAATTCATCTTTTTGCGGACGTCCGTGAACCAGTCAACGGCAAACATGTCCTTTAAATGAAACTTTGTTATGTGTAGGATTGCCGGTATAATCACCCGGCAACCGAATGAAGGATCGTCTGCTGCGCTAAAGCGGATGCTTGCTCAATTAGCTCACGGGGGGCCGGATGATGAAGGTATTTATAGTGATGGTAATCTCACTTTTGGACATAGAAGGCTTTCGATCATCGACCTTTCGTCAGCAGGTCATCAGCCGATGCGTTCGACAGAAGATCACTATATCATAAGCTACAACGGTGAGATTTTTAACTACCAGGAGCTTAAGGCTGAGCTGCTGAGCGATGGTGTTTCATTCGCGACGGCAACAGATACCGAGGTAATAATAAGAGTTTATGAAAAATGGGGTGCGTCGGGCTTTGCCAGGCTGCGTGGAATGTTTGCTTTCTCATTTTTCGATCGACTAAAAAATAAAGTCCTTCTCGTAAGGGACGCTGTAGGCATTAAGCCCCTCTATTATTTCAAAAATGCTGATACACTCATCTTTGCCTCTGAGGTCAAGGCCTTTCGCGCGTATGATGAACGATGGAAACAATCAGACAATTGGCCGATATTTTTTCTTGCGTTCGGGTCGATTCCCTTCCCTTATACAACGTTGAATGACGTTTATCAATTAAGAGGCGGATCTTTTCTTGAACTCGATCTTAATAATTTTTCTGTGGTTCAGATGAGCTTCAAGAGTTTGCCAGTCGGCACCGCCATGATTACTGACGCGAAACAAGCTATTGGCAACGTCTATGGTCAAATGAATGAAGCTTTAAAGCGACACTTATTATCGGATGCCCCGCTTGGAGTTTTTTTAAGTGGAGGAATTGATTCAAGCTTGCTCACGATCATGGCTGACAAAGAAGTAAACCATGAGCTTCAGGCAGTCTCTGTAAATTTTAAGGAAGCTACCTACGATGAGAGAGCCTTTCAACAAATAGCGTTAAGCAGAACGAACCATACTCATCAGAATAGCTATGAAGTAGGAGAGTCCATGTTCTGGGAACATCTAGATGACATTTGGAATGCGATGGACCAGCCAAGCATTGACGGGGTCAACAGTTATTTCGTTTCTTACTTCGCCCGACGCGCCGGTCTGAAAGCTGTTTTATCAGGACTTGGTGCTGACGAACTCTTCGGGGGCTATGCTTCGTTTAGCCGAATTTCAATAGCGCGATTTTTACGAATATTGCCTTTTAAAAATATGTTTGCGGCTGTCGCGGGGCAAATCAGGGAGCAATACAAACGAATATCCTTCTTAACCGTTCCGGGGGCGATAGGCGATTATTTATTTCTCAGAGGTTTGTTCACACCCGATCAGATAGCGTCAGTTCTTAACATTGAGCTAACAGAGGTACTAAGGGTACTTAACACTGTCAGCGTTAACGTTCCCGACAATCTGAGTGATAAAGAGTATGCTTCATTTTTAGAGTCCGAAATCTATATGAAGAACCAGTTGTTGAAAGACACAGACTTTATGAGCATGTGGCATGCGCTCGAAGTCAGGGTTCCGTTTCTTGATGAAGACTTAATCGCTACCGTTGAGACTATTCCCTCTGACATCCGATATCAAAACGATCGGCCAAAATTTCTATTGACCACAGCATTCAAGGATCAATTGCCTCATGAAATCATTTTCCGTAGGAAGACCGGATTTACATTTCCATTTTCCCTATGGCTAAAGAACAGTCCACAACGATCAGGTCAGATATTCCCAAAAGGAGAAGAGGCTGGTAAAGTAAAATCGCAATTCATGGCTGGTAAAACTCATTGGAGCAAATACTGGAGTCTCATCGTGATGCAAAACTTTCGTGATCGGGTCGCTCAGCCGATGACAACTGTTCAGCAAAAGCACGTAGCAGCCTTCGCGCTTCTTTGTGGCATTTTCGTGAACCTACCCGTTGCCTGAGTCATTGATGACCCAATTACCAGTCATTTTTATTAATTCCCATCCGATCCAATACTTTGCACCACTGTATAAGTATATGAATGAACAAGGTATCAACACTTCCTGCTGGTATTGTTCTGACGAAAACGTAAAAGGTCATCTTGATCGGCAATTCAAGTCCACCGTTGCGTGGGATATACCTTTATTGGAAGGTTATCAATATCGTTTTTTCAAAAATTATGCTTACAAGGGATCATTATACGGTGGTTTTTTCGGTTTGATAAATCTGGGTATCATCAAAGCTTTGTTCAAGGAACCCAAAAGTGTAATCGTTGTGCATGGATGGGGATATTTTATTAATGTCTTGGTGATTATTTTCGCAAAGCTTGCTGGTCATATCGTTTGCATTAGGGGAGAGAGTCCGTATAGCCAGGAAATGCTGAAGGGCAAGATCAATCGGTTCTGTAAAAAAATCATGCTTCAGTTCTGTCTTTTTCAATTTGCTGATAAGTTTTTATTCATAGGCTCGCAAAACAAAGCTTTCTATCAGTATTATGGTGTGAACGAAAGCAAGCTAGTGTTTGCGCCCTATGCCGTCGACAATGCGCGGTTTCAGGAAGCGGCGAGAAATTTATCTGGTCGGAAAGAAGAGTTGCGACGTGACCTGAAAGTACCGCCGCGCGCCAATGTAATTTTATTCAGCGGTAAGTATATGGCAAAGAAGCGGCCGATGGATTTGTTAATGGCTTTTAAGGAGTTGTCGACGTCAGAGAAGTGTCTCGTGATGGTTGGTGACGGCGAAATGAAGGGACAGATGGATGATTTCATTCAAACACACAAGCTGCAAAACGTAACACT
>JBBRFP010000049.1:0-9285 GCA_038241465.1 Cytophagales bacterium
TAGAATTATTTATCTCACCAAAAATGAAAGGGATGATCTTCTTCTGCTCACTGATTGCAACGGCGATTGCTTTCTTTCGCAGGATCGCCTGGGTAGGATCCTTAACGATAACAACCGCATGCGGATACATGCTGATAAAGCTCAGATCCGTACCGATAAACAGATTTTCCATTGCTGCGGCAAGGGTTTGCCCCTGATAACTCTGCTGGAAGGAGATCGGCTCGATCCATTCCTTAATAAAGTAAAACCGCGCCGTATTTTTCTTTTCTATTTCCTCCAGGACAGCCGACAGGGACTTACCCTGCTCCGTACCATCGAGCTTACTGTCTAGAATATCTTGTGCTCGTAGTGCCAGTGGAGTACAAAAAACAAGCAATAACAAAATTTTTCTCACAAGCTCGTGCAGCGTTTGATCAGAGACGAATGTCTTGGTTAAGGATGGAAAGGCCGAAATTACTCAATCGCGTGAACTTGTGATATAAAAAAAGCAGTTTGAAGCGATAGCAGATTGGGTGATATTGACAACCGGTCTCCGCTCGCGTAGGCGTCACCTATCTCAAATTGAAAACACAACTAGGAGAACACTTGGAACAGCTCGGGTTGAAGATTTGAAGATGCCTCCGGGAAAGGCGTTCTCGCAAAGAGCGCGAAGGGGGGACGCAAACGCCGCGAAGTTTGGTGGCCATTCATTTTTATTCAGCCAGAAAAGCCAACTCAGAATGCTTACAACGAGCGCTTCAATGGAAGCGTTAGAACAGCCGTTAATGCGACAATTATTAATTGAATTGTCTAAATTGAACCAGTCCTAAAAGCGGGGAGCTTACAAGCACATTAAAAATGAAATGGTAAAAACAGAAAATTTTATTCAAGTAGAAGTAAGTTCCGGCTCTGAGCTAAGGAATTGGCTGAAAAAACATCATTCTCAAAAAGAAAGTATTTGGTTGGTAACTTATAAGAAAGAAGTACTTCCTAAATACGTTTCAATTCAGGAGGTTCTAGATGAACTACTTTGTTTCGGATGGATTGATGGTATTAGAAGAAAATTAGATGACACGAGAACAATGCAACTGATATCACCAAGGCAAGTTCAGCATTGGACAAAAACGTACAAAGACAGATTTCAAAAATTAGAAAAAGAAGGTAGGATGACAGATGCCGGTAGAAATGCGGTGTTGTTGTCCAAAAAAAATGGATTGTGGGATTTTATGGACGATGTTGATAAACTTATCAAACCAGATGATTTTTTAAAGACCTTAAAAGAAAATCCATCCGCGTTAAAAAACTTTGATGCATTTGGGAATTCAAGTAAACGTTTTATGCTGCGATATATTAAAATTGCAAAAACTTCTGAAACAAGAAGAAAACGAATTAACCAAATTGCAACTTTAGCAAAAAAAAATATTAAACTTCCAGGGAGTTAATAATAGATCAACTTAATTAATATTGACAACTAGTCCCTCTACTTCCCAACTGCACTAATCTTCTCTCCTACCGGAAATTTATTTGTATAGTCGAGGCCCAGCCATGCCGCAATGGTTTTGGCAAATTGATTTTGATAAAATTGACCCTCTTTAATTTCCCCTGCTGCTTTTGTGTCCGGGCCAATAACCGCAAACCAAATCTGATCTGCTTCATTGATCTTTGCGCCATGATCCTTCCACTCCGTCAGTGTCGTGCCCCGACCGTGGTCACACGTAATGATCACTGTGGTTTTGTTCTTATACATTGCATCGCTTTGAAGATATTCCCAAAGCTCACGGATGAACCCATCCGTATTATGAGCTGAATTAAGATAAGCTCCATATTCGCCGCCATGTGCAAAATCATCAGTCTCGTCAAATGCAAAGTACATCACCCTGGGTTTGTTTTTCCTCATGTACTCAAGCCCGTATTGAAATGTAAAAGCATCCAGCCGTACATCTCCCAACGGATTTGGCAAAACAGGCATCAGTCTGTTCATTGTCTTCTCGGCTTCCGTAAGCTTGCCGGTTGCCGGAACTAAACCGCCACTTACGAATACTCCTCTCCGCGTGTCATTAATAATGTAAGGGAACACATCCCAGGAAGTAAAGGCGGCAACTTTTCCTTTAAAGGCCGATTGTGAATTTATAAACTCCAACACATTCGTGTTAGGATTGTATATCTTGTCATTGCTGTGAATGTTTTCATTGTCGGCCTTCCCGGTGAGAATTTCATTATATCCCGGGTAGGAGAACCATTGGTTGTTGGTGACATTCACCTTGCTGCCGACTGCGCGGTTTCCATATAACTGCCCTTGCGATGCGATAGTCGTCCAGAAAAATGGAAACAAAGATTTCCGGCGCTCCTCTGCCGACCCCTTCCAGAATTTTTCCTTCAGCTTCGGATCTTTTAAGTGTTGCTGCTGACGCATCAGCGCTGAATCACCCCCACCAAAAACTTCCTGCCAGCGCATGCCGTCAAGTGTTATCAAAACAACATTCTCGGTTTTGTTCTGTGCCGATAAGACTGCAGAACTCAAGCATAAGCACAAAATTCCAATTGCTACTTTCATCATATCAGGCTTGTGTGTTGTAGTAGACATATTCAAAATAACTCGTTCCATCTTCATAAAGATCCAAAATAGTATAAAGCGGCGGAAATTCATCCAGCGAAAGGGGATTCCCCCACCAATTGCCGGATACAGCGCCATTGCACAGATATTTCACCCCCAGATACTCGATTGCATCAACATAATGAACATGGCCGCTGAGGCATACCTTGACATTTTTATGATTAAAAAAGAGATCCTTGATCCTTTGATGATCGTTGTGCATATCGCCGGATGGAAACTTCACAGAATCCAACGGCTTGCGCTTCGTTGAGTACAATAAAGCTCCCATAGAAATAATCGGAACATGACAGTACACCAGCGTTGGCTTGGTTGTGTCCAGCTCCTTTTTAAGCCAATCAAATTGAGTATCATCCAACTGGTAACCATTTTGTCCATTAATGCTATCCAGTGCAACAAATTTCCAACCGTTACTTTCAAATGAATAATATCGGTCCGGTAAGCTAAGCTCTTTAATCGCCCATTGCTTTCCGTAGCGCGAATCCTTTTTGTATTGTTGATCGAGCGTATCATCTGGCCCGTACCAAACATCATGATTACCAAGGCAGCTCTTGATCGGGAGTTTATTATTTGCTTTTATAACTTTGTTCCACGCAGCCCACCTGATTTCAACCGTTTCTAAAGTCTGTTTGTTCTCGTCCATCACCGTATCACCTGTGTTGATGATAAAATCGGGACGGTCTTTCAAGGAATTGATTTCAAGCATCACCCGTGTGAAGCACATCTCCGCATTGGGGCGATCCAGCATATGAACGTCTGTAATGTGCGCGATACGCAATGACCGTTTCGCCGCTGTCTTCTTTTCGCTTCCCTTTGCAAGGAGCATGTCAGGAGTCAATCCCAACATCAGTCCACCTACGCTTACGTTCCTTATAAAATTTCTTCTGGTTGACATAGTTCCAATGTTTAAACAAACAGCGCTGGTACTTCCCGGGGACACTCGCCCCCGGGAAGATTTCCTCAACCCAGCACTATTTACCCCAATTAGTTTTTTACTTCACGATCCAGATATCAGTATTAAGACTCTCTGCCGTTGTACCAAACTGTGTGGTAACGGTAGAATTATAATTTGCAGAATTGTTTGTTTTTTCTGCCAATGGATAAAGCCATCTTCTCGGTATCAATCCGCCATTTCCAGTTCCGGGGCCCGTTAAGAAAGTGGGTACCCCTGTTCTGCGAAAATTAAGGTAGGCTTCCGATCCTGAATTCTGAAAGAAAGCCAGATACTTCTGTTGAAGAATTTGCGTTAATCCAGTTGCTCCACCGGCGTATGCAACGGAAGGTTGGCTTAAGTAGGTAGCCAAACTTGCTGCATAACTTCCCACGACCACATCATTGTCAGACTCAGTGATCGTGATCACGGTGCCTTCCTCAATACCATAAAATGCCATGGAGGATGTTATGCCAAGGTTATAGTAAGTTTGAGCATTTCCAGGCGCCCATCCCCGGTTGATACCTTCAGCAATATTGAAGCATTGTTCCCAATAGGCGATCAAAACAGCAGGCTCGGGTCCTACAAATGATCCATAGTACCTTCTTTGATTGGCATACGAGTAAGCACCCAGCTGTGCATTGGTAGACATGTTATCAAGACTTTCTCCAGAGCTTGCGCCGACGAAAGCAGCAAAACTATTGGCAGGAACCGCCTCGGCAAGCTTCTTCTTTGAAGGATTTGCCACCACGAAAACCCGTGGGTCTTGAAGTGTAGTAAGAAGGCTGATGTACGTCGCCGCCATGTTATAACGATTCTTGTCAAACCCTTTGTTTCCGGGATTAGTCGGATAGAGATTGGTAGTGCCGTTGTACACATATTTCAAGTTGTCACTTGATCCAGTCATGAGTGGATACTTCGCAGGGTCAGCGAGAATGGCAGCAAATTTAGCTTTGATATTAAGATCAGCATCTGATTCCTTTTTGCTTAAACTTAACAACACTCTTAACTTATAGCTATTAACTACTTTTCTCCATTTCACTAGATCATTTCCGAGCATAAAGTCTCCGGCCAGTGTTCTGTCATTGTTGGCGATCAGTGTTGCAAGATCACTATTTGCTTCCTCCAACCAATTCAACGCTGACAAGTAAACCTGTTTCTGATTGTCATACACGGGGCGAATATTTTCCAATCCTTTCAGAGCCTCTGTTAATGGGACATCTCCAACTTTGTAAGACATCTGTACAAAATAATAGGCTCTGAAAAACTTACCGAGAGCTGAGTAGGGATTTACCACCCCACCGCCTGATGACTTAGCCTCTTCTTCCATTTTCAATACGTTCTTCAACGTTTGATAGTTGAACGATGCATTGGACCAGTACTCGTTGGTTCCATAATAGTTATAGTTACAGCACCAGAATTGGTTTTGCCGGTGTTCAAGAGACCATGGCGCGAGGTAAATATCGTTTAGCACACTGTTCAATACAGTACCCGGTGGCACTTTTGCCGGCCTGTTTTGGTTTTGCTCAAGCTCGCCAAAATTCTTATCGCAACTTTGCAGCACGGCGACTACCGCCAGTGCCACAATCATATATAAAATCTTTTTCATAGGTCGTTTGATTTAAAAGGTAATGTTCAGATTGATACCATAACGACGAGTCGTTGGCGTTTGTAGGCCACCTCCTCCGTCAGTCTGGATAGGATCTCTCGGCCCACCATATTGTTCGATGTCCATGTCTTTCTTTTCAGCGAAATAGAAAAGATTACGACCGATCACCGATACACTTGCTTTCTTGATGAATGTCTTACTCAGCACTGTCGATGGGAAATTATAGGTGATAATCACCTCACGTATTTTTGAAAACGTGCGGCTGATCATATTGCTTTCGCTTGTATTATAATACCGGCTGATCCAATCCTGGGCGAACGTTTTATTTGCATTGGCAGAATTGAAGGTAAGCTCATTCTCATTGGTGATACGACCTTCATTGTCTACTTTAGGTACACCTCCGGTGATGT
The DNA here is from genome assembly GCA_038241465.1 of Cytophagales bacterium. Classification (GTDB taxonomy): domain Bacteria; phylum Bacteroidota; class Bacteroidia; order Cytophagales; family Cyclobacteriaceae; genus ELB16-189. The sequence continues at coordinate 5,541 of JBBRFP010000049.1, forward strand.
TAACACCTGACCCGACATACGATTTAACACCGACCAAATCCTGTTCACGTGCCAGACCAATAGCTCCTTCGATAGTTTCGATGTGACGACCACCGCGGAATGTTTGCTTTTGGATATAATCTTCAATTACTCCTCCCACTCTTCCATCAAGCTGGAAGGACAAGGAAACATTCTTGTAGGAGAACGTATTGGTTATTCCATAAGTCCAATCGGGATTCCAATTCCCCAAAAATCTTCTGGATGATCCGTTATAAGAAGTCAATGGAATGGCTCTGCCATCAGATCCTATAATCAATGTACCATCGTTCTTTTTCAACAAGGCTGTTCCCCAAATCTGATCAACGCGCTCTCCTACCTGACGGAACGCATCCAGGTTTTGTATATCTCCATAAATAGATTCGATTGTTTCTTTATACGTGGACCAATTAACCATCACGTTCCATTTGAATCCACTTTGTGTACTCACTGGGTTTGCATTTAGCACAACCTCCCAGCCTTTACGCAGCGTTGTGATTCCATTGACCAACGCATTATTGTAACCGGTTGTTTCAGAAATAGGCAGGTTGTATATCCCGGGTCCATCAAGGCTTTGGAAATAGGTCACGTCAATGCCAATGCGGCTTTGAAGAAAACGCATATCCGTTCCCACTTCCCATGCCGAACTGAAACTTGGCTTCAAGTCAGGATTCGTAATGGTGTTGCTGAAATAAGCGGCCGGTGTATTATTATAACGCAGCTGCGCATCATAGGTGGGTGAATTGACATAGCTCGGACCACCATACGGCGACTGATAGGTACTACCATATCCTAGAGGATTGCCTGTAAGGGATATGGAGGGTATCGGTCCAATCGAGCTTGAAGTTAATCCGCCACCCACACGTGCATACGATCCACGTAATTGCAAATAAGAGAATGCAGCCGGAAGCTCAACCATCTGTGAAACTAACAGACTCAATGATGCTGAAGGATAAAAATACACATCGTTCTTTTCTGGTAACGTTGAGTGCTTATCCTGCCTACCAGTCAACGAAAGGTTTAGATATTTCTTGTAAGACAGGTCAACATATCCATACCAGCTATAAACCGACATGGGAGCATCAAAATTGTAAGCCTTGATTGGATTTGATGAATTTTGAAAGCTGTACCAACCCGGTACGTTGAGGTAATCTGTTGTCGTGTAGCTTGAGTGATAGTTAAATGTTCGCACGTTTCCACCCAACGATGCAGTCAGGTTAAAATCCGGAGTCAGATCCTTTCTGAATGTTAAGAGGAAGTCTGTATTGTTTTCAAACATAGTCCTCTTGTCTTCACGGTAGTCTCCCCTCGCCTGCTCACGTCCATAGGTGGTGGCAGAAAATGGGAATTTTTCCGTTCTCAAGATATCATAGGTATTGATCTGCGTCCGTCCCACCAGTTCCAAATTCTCCATGATCTTCCACTTGAGCGACATTTGTCCGTAGATATCTGTTTTGTAGTGTCCGCGTGTCCAGTTCTGCGCTAAGAACCAAGGGTTGTTATAGCGGGTATAGTCTGCATATTTCTGTTGAATACCTTCTTTACCAGTTTGATAGATATCCCGTTTCATATCATCCATGCTCCAGTCGGCACCACCCCAGATGATGATATTGTAGATCATGCTATTAGGACCATAGGTTACATCAGGGATGTTATCGGTGTACTGTTTATTGTAGTTCACCGTTGTTTCGAATCTAACCTTCGGAGAAAAGTCTATTCCGGCGGATACATTGAAATTATTGGAACTTAATTGAGTCGTAGGTACCAGACCTTTTTGGTAGTTATAGGAAGTAGAAAAACGCAGATCGTAATTTTCTCCGCTGGTGGACACCGCGATATTATTCGTAGTCAGTACGCCATTTTGAAGAAACTTCTGAAGGTTGTCAACGCCCCTTGCCACCCAGGGTGTTGGAATGATGTTACCAGTAAACGACGCTCCGTTGGGAAAATTAGTAGTATAGGTTTGTGATGGATCTACTTTTCCATCATATTGAGGAATCAATTGTCCATCAAAACGGGGTCCCCAAATGTCGTAGTCTGAATCATTTAACCCGGCACCCTTTCCATCGCCAAATGCATAAGAGCCATGATCACCCGGCCCGTAGAGATTCTGCACTTTTGGTATTGCAAGAAAGCCACTTTCAACCGTTGTTGAAGTATTGAAGTCGACAGAAAAACCTCGACTATCTTTAGACCCTCTTTTAGTCGTGATCTGAATGGCTCCGTACTGACCGCGTGAACCATAGAGCGCAGATGCAGCAGGTCCCTTTAAAATAGTGTACTTCTCAATATCATCAGGGCTGATATTCCAGGTATCCGATTGAATGGGAACGCCATCCACAACAAAGAGTGGTTCCTTACCCCTGAGGTATAAATTTGGTGATCCTAACAATTCAGGAGAGGAAGCCACAGTAAGACCGGCAACTTTTCCTACAAGATTTCCTATAGGATTCGGGTCACGCGCTTTATTTAAAGCATCTCCCCTAACCTCTTGCGTGGCATACCCAATTTTTGATTTATCTTTTTCAATACCCAAAGCCGTTACCACAATTTCCGATAATTGCTTTGAGTCTGTTGGAAGAACTACGTCAACAACCGAACGGCCGCCGACAGCGATCTCCTGCGAAACGAATCCAACAAATGAAAACACCAGAACGTCCTGACCTGGCGCGAGGGTAACTGAGTAATTACCTTGTGCGTCAGTGATTGTTCCATTCGAAGTGCCTTTTACGACAACATTGGCTCCAGGCATCGAAGATTTATCCTCGTTGGAGGTAACCTTGCCCGAAACAGTTTGCTGCGCCTGCACCATTGAGGTCAGCATGAGAGAGAAGACGACCATAACGATCCATTTAAGAATGGGTCCGCCTGCTCCCTGAAATTGTAAAGATTTTTGCATAGGGTTAATTTGAGTTTATTGACCCCGCAAAAATGAAGGACTGTCGCGATGAAGTGTTTAAAATCTGATTATAGAAAGTTTAATCTTTCATGATCGCAAGAATATCAAATCAGATAAAAATTTATTTTGAAGAAACCTTACGGCGACAAATTTCACCATTTGGAAACAATCTCTTCCGCCAGACCAAAGGACATGGTCATGCCCGCCCCGCCTAACCCGTTGACTATTTGAACACCAGGTGCCGGCTCTAAAAGTAAATTAAGATGACCAGGATATTTGGGATATACGCCATGCCACCGCTCAAGGATGGTATAATCCGTAACAGGCAGAAAACATTGAAGATATTTTAATATTAAATTATTGACCTCTTCTGAATCAAAAGGTTCAATGGTTTTATAGTAATGATGTGAGTCTCCAATGATTAATTCCCCCTGATCGTTTTGTGAAACCAAGATATGAATACCATGTTCTTTTAACTTAGGATTTTCGCGATCAAACCGTCTATCGAGTTTCTCAAGGGTTTTGCACTTTGAAAATGCTGAATAATGCCGCAGCGTTAATCCTGCACACAATGATGGCCCGATGTCGATTGGCGTATTGCATGCAATTTTCATCATCTGGAGTTTGCATTTTATGATATCCTGCTGGTCATACTCATACGGGTAAAGACTTTCGAAATCGGCTCCGCTGCATACTACTGCTCTTTCTACATTCCAGATCTCCCGTGAAGTTCTTATATACGGTAGATTTATTTCCGTGACAACCTGCCCGTAACGCCTTACAAGTCCGTATTTCTCTTCCAGCCAAAGCGGGATGCTACGAATGGCTTCC
>JBBRFP010000050.1:0-9142 GCA_038241465.1 Cytophagales bacterium
CCTGACCAAGTGCTGCGCTGATTGCCATTGTGAAGCATCCTGCGTGTGCAGCGGCAAGCAGTTCTTCCGGATTAGTGCCTGCGCCATCGGCGAAGCGTGTATTAAATGAGTACTGAGTCTTGTTAAGGATTGTACTTTGGGTTGAAAGGCTTCCCTTTCCTACTTTCAAATCGCCTTCCCAATGGGCTGTTGCTGTGCGTTGCATGTTTATATATTTTGGTTTGAGGTAGTTTAAAAAAAAGGGTTGAAAAGAGTTTATTCTATCGCTTTACGAATTTGAGAACAAATGTTGATTTCTCAGTTATAACTTTTATGAAGTAGAGTCCATTAGGCTGATTCTTCATGCTGAATGACGCAATTTGTCCATAAAATTCTTCATCCACGAACCTTTTACCGTCCAACTGATAAATTGAAATAATTTTTTTACCGGCTTCATCGAATGCTATATTTAACTGATCGATCACTGGATTTGGATAATTTACGATGCCAACATGAGCCAATGACTTCAGATCACCAGGCACTAACACACTTTGCTCTCTGGAAAATTCACTAAAACAGTTATCAACCCGTGACCTTACTTTATATACACCAGACTTCTGTGGAGTAAAATTTGAATTCGCGGCACCTTCAACCAATGCGTCCTTTAAATACCATTGGTTGCCGGAAACTGCATCTGAACTTAGAGAGTTGCTGGCATCGTGTAAAGTTAGATTTGGTTTAGGTGGATTGACACAAAATGTGCGATCCACTGGCGTTGCGGGTTTGAAATTGACATTTCCAGATTGTAAAGCAGTAATGGTTGCTGATCCTGGTTGTATTATTGTAACCACATTTGAATTAATCTTTATTGTTTTTGACGTCGTGTTGTAGGTAATCTTCAATCCTGAACTTGTAGTAGCATTTAAGTTAAATGATACAGTGCCCGACGGAATGGACGCGAGCGAGGTAAACGCTATAGTCTGATCTTCTCTGGCTATAAAAGTCAGAGATCCGGTTCCCGGTTTTGCTCCATTAGTGTTGTCAAAATTCACTTTTTTTACCAAAACATTTGTTGCCGGATTAAATTCAAACAATACTCCATAACCTAAGCTACCCCCAATCTGGGTCATTCCATAAAATTTTCCGTTGGAAGATTTTGTAAGTCCGCCTAATGGCCATGCGCCATTCAAACCATCAAAGTCAAGTTTTTTTTGAACGATTTGAGTAATGGGGTCAAAAGAAAAAATTGTCCCGTTGTTATTTGTTCCTCCTCTCATCGTCAACCCGTATAACTTCCCATCAGTTCCCTCAATCATTGCCCCGTTTGGAATTTTACCACTCACCGCTGATTGAAAGCTATGTCGTGAATAAGTTTGTCCAGTTGCCGGATCATACTCAAAGATTGTTCCATCACCCGCCGTGCCGCCATCTTCCGTGGCGCCATAAAATTTTCCATTGTTCGCCTGCAACACTTTACCTATCGGACTCTTTCCGGTGGTATTCGTTTGAAAATCCGCCTTTTTAGAAAGAGATCCGGATACAGGGTCGAATTCAAAAAGCGCACCAGTATACCCAGGTAGCGAGGTAATTCCGTACAGTTTTGAATTACTTGCCAATATCAACTCAGACCAAGGCGTTGAGTCAGAAAAACCAAATTCATATCGCTTATTAAACTTATTTAACTCCGGATCATATTCGAAAAGCAGACCGATGCTTTCATTGTTCAAGTACGTAGTAATTCCATATAATTTGCCATTGGCCGCAAGGGTCAATCCATGCAAAGGCGTTTCACCTGTAAGCTCTCCTTTAAAATCAACTTTCACAGAAAGTTGATCCGTCAAGGGATCAAATTCGTACAAAACTCCAGTATTGTGTTTTCCTCCTTGTGCGGTTATTCCATAGAACTTTCCGTTGGGGGCCATTGTAAGTGTTCCTCTTGGAAATGATCCGTTAAGCGCAAAAGTAAAATTGTGTAAAGATTTAAGGTTAGTCGATGTGACATCCATTTGGAATACCACACCCACGTTATTTGATCCTCCTTTTTGAGTCAGACCATAAAACTTTCCATTGGAACCCTCCGTTATGGCAATTGGATACGACCCATCACGCTCTCCGTCAAACTCAAGTTTTTTTTTCAGCGCAAAAGGAACAGGATCTATTTCAATGAAAGCACCCGTGACTTTGCCAACCCCGTTATCAACAACACCGTATAATTTTCCATTTTGGCCCTTAACTAATGCTCCTTTTCCCCCGTAACCGGTTTCCGAATCGAGATCTAATTTCTTTGTGTATAAATTACCAGTTGGCTGGTATTCGAAAACTACCCCCACACCCCATGCCCCTCCTCCCCTGGTAATCCCAAATAATCTGCCATTGCCAGCTTCAACAAGAGTTCCAACCGGTGTCGCTCCCATCGGTCCATCAAAATCGTTTAATTTCTGAAATTGATTTGTGCTTAGGTCATAGCTAAATAAAGTTCCTTTTCCATAAATACCTCCCATACTGGTAAGTCCGTACAACTTTCCGTCAGCAGCTTGTATGAGACTTCCCATCGGGAAAGCGCCGCTACTTGATTCTTCAAAATCAAATTTCTTTGCGAAGGCACCTGTGACAACATTTAACTCAAATAAAACGCCATTATTATTTGCTCCTCCGGTAAACGTCATTCCATATCCCTTTCCGTTTGAGGCTTCCATTAGTTCTCCCATTGAAGGGGATCCATCTAAAGACGATGTGATCTCATACGTCGTTCTCACATTGTTCGTAACCGGATCAAATTCATAGATTGAGAAACCCTCCATGCCATACATCTTCTGATTAGAAAATAATGTTAAACCAATGCTTGGCCTACCTCTGACAAAATTGTGTTTTTTTGTTTTGATTTTTGTAACCGGGTCGAGTTCAAAAATTTGTCCAAGTCCGTTGGCTCCTCCACCTCGCGTAACTCCAAAAATCCTGTTATTAAACATTGCCACCGCACCTACCGGATCCATCCCTGCAGTGTCGTGATCATAAGTGAAATGTTTCTTCACAGAATACCCAGTGCCGTCAATATTGGTGCTAAATATCAGTCCAAGTCGGTCAACACCGCCTTCGGAGGTAACGCCCCAAAATTTTGACTGTGAAAATATATTATTTTGAAAAAGTAGGGATAGAGCAACTATCGCAACGACTTTTATTTTCATGCTATGCTAATTTTTGACAGGATAGCTTCGCAAATTACTAAAATAAAGTCGGGTAGTTTGTAATTGAAAACTGTACAATTGAGTGGAATTTGCCAGTTTACCACCACGGCAATGGGAACTTGATATCTTTAACTGACTCTACCACCATGTCCGGCTTGAATGCATAGCGACTGAGATGTTCTCTTTTCGTAATTCCGCTCAGCACGAGGATTGTTTTGTATCCCATCTGAACGCCACCCCGAATATCTGTTTCCATTGTATCACCTATGATCGTTGTCTCTGCTGCTTCAAGGCCCAAGGCTTTTCTTGCTGAACGCATCATCACAGGACTTGGCTTTCCGATAACAAATGCTTCGATGCCCGTCGCTTCTTCAATCATCGCGGTTGTAGCAGCAATACCGAGATTGGCCCATCCTTTTTTCTTTGGAGAAGGATCACGATTGGTGGTGATGAATTTCGCACCCGCAAGAATCATATCAACTGCCCGCTGTACCATTTCAAGGGTAAAATTTCTTCCTTCACCCAACACGACGAAATCTGGTTCTGTATCAATTAATGTTATTCCATTTTCATGAAGACTTGTTAATAAGCCCCCCTCCCCAAGCACGTAGGCAGTACCATTGGGTATTTGTGTTGATAGGAATTTCCCTGTCGCCATCGCACTCGTATAAATGTGTTTTTCGGTCACATCCATTCCAAGTTTATGAAGCTTGCGGACCGCCTCAAGACGTGTCCGCTGGCTGTTATTTGTCATGAAGCTGAAGGGAATATTCTGACTCACCAGGCTTTTAATAAAAACATCAGCACCCGGGATGATCAAATCACCGCCGTATACCACTCCATCCATATCGATTAAAAGTCCCTGTGCCATAAACCCATTTGTTGCTTAACAATTTAAATCCAAGATACATCATCAAAATTGCCCGATCGTGGATAAACTGGAAAAAATTCTAAATTGAACATAGAATGAATTTCAAACGGTTCAACTGGCTGAGAAAATATCTGCTAACGGCGATCCTGGCATCGATTGGGGTATCGGCTTTTTCACAGCAACGGCAGGTCGACAGCCTCATTCGATTAATGCCAGCGGCAAGCGACTCAGGCAAAGTCATGATCCTGAATGAGGTAAGTTGGATCTATAAGAACAGCAGCGTGGATTCCGCCATGTTGTATGCACGGAAGGCATTAAAACTGGCGAAGCAAAAAGGCAACAACAAATTAATTGCAAGCGCATTCAACAGCTTGGGAAGCGCAATACAAGCCACAGGAAACTATGATAGTGCACTCTTCTACCTAAATGAATCGGTTCACGCAAGCACCGCAGTGGGCGACACGTTGAACATCGCCAACGTGCTCAATAACATTGGCATCATTCACGACGAGAAGGGCGACTACGACAAAGCACTGCAATCCTATTTTAAAGGACTTGAAATCACAAAGCATAGCGGACAGAAAACCACAGAGGCTTACATCCTGACCAACATCGGAATTGTATATAAAAAACAAAAGCAGTATGATAAAGTACTCGAATATTATAATACAGCACTCGCTATCTATAAAAAAATAAATTCAGATTTTGGAGTAACGGTTACTTCTGGAAATATTGGTTCAGTGCTCTTACAAACCAAAGAATATCAAAAATCACTTTCATATTCGCTGGAAGCAAAGAAAGGATATGAGAAACTTGGTTACACTCGCTACATTCCGTACACCTATGGCAACATGGCCATTGCCTATGATAGTCTAGAACAGCCAGATAAAGCTGAAGGATATTATAAACAAGCGTATAACGAGCATTTGAAATTCGGCAATCAATATGAAGCTGCTTACAACAGCAAGAACCTTGTGTTTTTTTATCTAAAGCATCATAAAATAACAGAAGCCAGATTATTTGCCAACAAAGCAATTACACTTGCCTCAAAGATTGGCGCAAAAGAAATGTTACGCGATTCATATGATGCAATGGTACGCATCAATACTCAGCTTGGAAATTTTAAGGAAGCCTATGTCTATCAGCAAAAGTTCATGTCTCTAAAAGATAGTCTCTCGGAAGGAAATAAAACAAAAACAATTTTAGAACTTCAAGTTAAATATGAGACAGAAGCGAAAGAGCTTGTCTTAGCCGAGCAACAAGTCCAACTTACCACCAACGCCCTTGAACTTGAGCAGCGAAATGTACAGGTGCTCGGACTTGCATCGGCTACAATTCTTTTAATTATCTCGGGAGTTTTTATTTACAAATCCTCGCGGGCAAAAAGAAGAAAAATCGAACAAGAATCTCAATTCCAATTACGGCTTTCCGAAGCAAGACTTGAAAATGAGTTGCATCAGGATCGACTCCGGATCTCAAGGGATCTGCATGACAACATCGGATCTCGACTACTCTTTCTTTACACCGCAACCGAGAATCTCGCTGATAATTCCGATGCCAGTTCACATGATAAAGTGGAACAGCTTGCTGCTTTTGCCAAAAATACGCTCCATGAACTCAGACGAACCGTTTGGTTTATTAATAAAGACGAGGTAAGCCTTGAGGAACTCCAATTAAAACTGAAAGAGTATTTTAATTTCTTAAATGAATCGCCTCAACTAAAGATAGATACAATTTTGGAGACCGAACCGTCGCTTGTTGTCCCATCTCCCAAAGCCGCTGCAATTTTCCGCGTGGCCCAGGAGGCAGTAAGCAATGCAATCAAATATTCAGGAGCGCATAGTATTAAGATCCATTTACAAAAGGCAGGAAACAATATGATTGAATTAGAAGTCACAGATGACGGAAAGGGATTTGATCTTAAAAGTTCCACGGATGGGAATGGACTAAAAAATATGCGTTTGCATGCAAGTGACGCCAAAGGACTGATTAATATTAATTCCACGGCTAAGGGAACAACCGTCCTCCTCTACTTGCCTCTGGATTAAATGCGCATTTCTGCGTATGGCCATCTTCATTGTAAAAAGTAATTTTGAATATTAAAGCTAACAAATGAATAAATCTTCGATCCGTGTTGCCATCGCTGAAGACAATTCATTTGCCCTGAACGTGATTCTACAAAAATTAAAGGCAATGAACGACGTTACTCTTGCCTTCACTGCCAACAACGGTGCCGATCTGATTGAAAAGCTACCCAACTCAGGGCGCATCGATCTCATCCTGATGGACATCGAAATGCCAGGACTTAATGGAATTGAAACCACCAGGAAGATCAAAAAGGAATATCCCTCCATCAAGGTTTTGATGCTCACGATCTTTGAAGATGATGACAATATTTTTGAATCCATTAAAGCTGGTGCCGATGGGTATATTCTTAAAGAAGAAAAGGGTACTAAAATCGATCAATTGATCCACGAAACGATGGAAGGTGGCGCCGGGATGTCTGCTGGTATTGCATCGCGTGTCTTAAAAATGCTACAGCAAGGAGGCCCTTCAAAAGCTCCTGTTTCAAAAGAATTTTTTGAGCTTACGAAAAGAGAAATTGAAATTCTTGAACAATTGAAAGAAGGCTTGAGCTACGAGCGCATCGCAGAAAATCTATTCATCAGCTACGGTACCGTCCGCAAGCACATTGAAAACGTGTACCGCAAACTCCAGGTGCACAATAAGGTTGAGGCTGTACAAAAGGCAATCCGGGAGAAGTTGGTGTAAGAGAACCTCACGTTTTGCTGGTATTTACCAACTTTCCGCGACTTATTGCGCCTTTAAGTAAACAGCAGTGTGCCCCAAATACGAAACTCTTCGTATTGTCCCCCCCTCTTTCGGGAGCTATCTTTATTGAAACATTATACAAGCCCTATGAAAAAACTATTCGTACTTTTTACAGCGATCGTTTTCGTTAGTAATCTGGCTTTTGCTCAGGAAACAAAAGACAGTGATCAGTTTAAGGTAGATAAGTCTAAGCTTTTTCCTAAAATGACAAAATTGGCGATCACGGAGCTAACCGTCAATTACAAACTCACAACAACCGCAAAGACAATTACTCAAGAAAAAAGCTCAAAGGATATCGCTGGCGCAAGAGTATCAGCATACCTGGAAATAACGGATGGCGACTTGACACGCGATGATTGTCAGAAAATAACCAACCATTTCTATTCGTATTTCCAGAAGAGATTGAAAGCGGGTGGAATTGATACGGTTGGATGGAATCAAATGATAGCAACTGATTTTTATACGAAGATCAGCGACGATGAGGACAAAGAGGAGGCAGATGCAAAACAGGGCGGCGGCGGAAACGAATGGATTACTGCTACTGCCAACAAAGGGAAAATTGTACATTCCGGTAAAACAGGCTTTGCAGGAGGAAAAGGCAAACGAAGTGTTGAGTTTGTAAAAGACCTCGATGCCATCGCAGCCTCTTTCAAGCTGGTAATCGACTTTGCGGATGTGATCGTTAACCTTGATTTGAAAACAAAAGAAGCACATGTAAGTGGTGACTGGTACACCCCAGCGGTAACAACCAAGAAATACACCTGGGCGATTAATCCAGAAATGAGAATTGGTGATCCCGACAATACGTGGACTTATATCTGGGGCAACAAAGGCTGGCCTGAATTTGTTCTACAATGGAACGATATCCCATCTCCAGGTAAATATGCAGACTCGATGACTGAAGATGTTTCTAAAGCAAGGAGTGGCGTTGCCAAGCAATTTGCGTTCAGAAAAGAATTGACTCCCGTGTTAATTCAGACAACGCGCGAAAAATATATCACGGCCGCCAAGAAGGCATGTGAGAAATATGCAGATGCGTTTGTTGAAAGAGTCAATATTGAAAAAGGAAAATAATAAATAGTCCTCCGGCAGTACGGTCGTTATGAAGGGTGCTGAATTTCAGCGCTCTTTTTTTTTATTGCATATTATTAGAATGGTCGTCCCCTCAGTGATTCAACGACTTCAGCTCTTGCGGCCTCGCCCCCATTGCGATAAATAATAATACTGTTGAGGTCGGTGTTGACGCTTAAACTATCTCCCGCCGTATACAGCGCGGCGTTGGAAGTGACTATCTCGATCTCGTCCGTTTTGGTAAAATAAAGGAATCTAAGATTACCATTGTACTTCAGTTTTTTATTCAATCTTTTCTCAGCTTGCTTTATGATACTTCCTCTTGTCAGGTGAAAGAAAACCAGTCCTGTCTTTTTATTAAAAATTTTTACAGAATCCACCTTGGCTGAAAAATCAAGACGTAGTTGAGTGACGTACCATTTCTTTTCCTCCCGCGAGTTGGCAGCCTGTGTAAAGATCAATCGAACGATCAGTAATGCAATCACAAAAATAGATCCGGTAATGATCATCCAGCGTTTCAATCCTACTGCGTTTATTTAAAATGGCCTGTGGCTTAACGACTCACTAATCTTTGCATTAGCTATCTCCTTTCCATTCCGGTAGAAAGTAAGGTTGTCTTTGTCTGAGTTAACACTTAAACTATCTCCCGCCTTGTACCGGAGAGGCCTGGACGTGAAAATCCTGGCTCCATCTCCCCGGGAATAGTAAACAAAGCCAAGGTATCTGTTGTGCTTCAGATTTTTATTCAACTTTCTTTCATGAGAAGTTTCGACGCTTCCACGGGTCAAATGGAAATGTACAGATCCGCCATTTTGATGATATGTTTCAACTGAATCAACCTCGGCGGAAAAATCATAATGCAACTCACTTACATACCATCGTTTCTCATATTTTTCTCCGGTAATTGCCGTGTAGATCAGCCGCGCTACGAGCAACATCAGCACGACAACCGAACCAATAATTATTAACCATTTTTTCATACCATTTAATTGATGTTTTACTGGCTGCGACTAATCCTTTTAAAATTTTGCAACGGATCTACGGCATAATAGCCGAATGAGCCAGGTGATACATTTTGATTGGAGGTTTTCCATTTTGGTCTGACATCGATTAATGACAAATCCTCCACTTTGATTTTAATAAACACCGACGCGTCCATAGACCTGGCTGCAAAAAAATGATGTGTATCGCTGGAGCCCTGGTA
>JBBRFP010000051.1:0-9048 GCA_038241465.1 Cytophagales bacterium
TAACAGAATTAACAGTTGCACTCCATTATGTTTTTAATGCACCATATGATCAGATCGTTTGGGATGTAGGTCATCAGGCCTATGGTCATAAAATTCTCACCGGTCGCAAAGAAGCTTTTCATACAAACCGGCTTTATAACGGTATCTCTGGTTTCCCGAAAATGAGTGAGAGTGTTTACGACGCATTTGGTGTTGGTCACTCATCAACCTCCGTATCGGCGGCGCTTGGTATGGCTGCGGCGTCGAAATATCTGAAGCTTGATGACAAACAGCATGTTGCCGTCATAGGAGACGGTGCGTTAACTGGAGGAATTGCGTTTGAGGGGCTTAACAATGCTGGAGTTTCGGACACCAATATTCTGATCATTCTCAACGACAATTGCATGTCGATTGATCCCAACGTTGGTGCGTTGAAAGATTATCTCACAGACATTACAACTTCACAGACATACAATCGATTTAAAGATGAAGTTTGGAATTTGCTGGGTAAGCTTTCGAAGTTTGGAAAGAATGCTCAGGAGATTGCATCAAAAGTTGACACTGCCCTCAAGGCGACTTTGCTCAGCCAAAGCAATTTATTTGAGTCGTTGAACCTGCGCTATTTCGGACCAGTAGACGGCCATGATGTGGACCATCTTGTGGCAGTCATGAATGACCTTAAAAACATTAAGGGCCCCAAGATCCTGCATTGCGTTACTGTAAAAGGAAAAGGCTACGCACCGGCCGAAAACGGGAATAAGACAACCTGGCACTCTCCAGGGACTTTCGACAAGATCACAGGGGAAATTCACAAAAAGATCCATGAAAAGCCGCAATCGCCGAAATATCAAGATGTCTTCGGGCATACCCTTTTGGAATTGGCAAGGGCCAACGACAAGATAATAGGGATTACTCCGGCAATGCCATCGGGTTCTTCATTGAATATTATGATGAAGGAAATGCCGGATCGTGCCTTTGATGTGGGAATAGCAGAACAACATGCCGTTACTTTTTCAGCCGGATTGGCAACGCAGGGATTGATGCCATTCTGTAACATTTATAGCTCCTTCATGCAGCGTGCCTACGATCAGGTAATCCATGATGTGTGCATTCAAAATCTGGTTGTCAATTTTTGTCTTGATCGAGCAGGGTTTGCCGGATCCGATGGACCGACTCATCATGGCGCTTATGATATTGCTTATTTCAGATGCCTTCCAAACATGATTGTCTCGGCACCGATGAATGAATCGGAATTGAGAAACCTATTATTTACCGCGCAGCTTCCTCGTGAAGGGAAGGCTTTTTCAATTCGTTATCCAAGAGGACAGGGAGTGTTGCAAGAATGGAAGACTCCATTTGAAGAGATTGAGATTGGTACCGGACGAGGATTAAGAGACGGTGATGATCTTGCAATTCTGACAATCGGCCACATCGGAAACTATGCGGTGGAGGTTTGCGATAAGCTTGAATTATCAGGTATCCACATTGCTCATTACGATATGCGCTTTGTAAAACCTCTCGATGAAAAAATGCTTCATGAAGTGTTCTCGAAATACAGGAAGATCATTACCGTGGAGGATGGTTGCATTCAAGGAGGGTTTGGAAGCGCTGTACTTGAGTTTATGGCCGATAATTCCTACTCAGCGGAAGTCAGAAGGCTTGGTATCCCCGATGCAGTAATCGAGCATGGAGAACAGCTTGAACTTCATGATGAAGCAGGATTTGGACCGGAAGGGATTGAGAGGGCTGTCATGTCGATGTTGGAGACTGAGAAGATGGGAATGGGGAAGTTGAGAAGTTGATGATTACGGCATTATTTAAGATTTAAATCTCTTTTACATTAAAAATCATGCGGCCACTTTTCTTTAAAGATCAGGGGAGTGGCCCTTCACTCGTTTTTCTTCATGGATTTTGTGAGACGAATGAAATCTGGGATGAATTTGTAAATCCTTTTACGAAGGATTTTCGCGTCATTACGATTGATCTTCCCGGATTCGGGAAATCCCAACTGTTACCAACTCCGTTTACAATTGATCAGGTTGGTGACGCTGTTGCTGCAACCTTAGGCAGTAGCAAAATATCTGACTGCGTTATAATCGGGCATTCACTTGGTGGCTATGTTGCATTGTCACTTTTGCAAAACCATCCCGAGCTTATAAAAGGGTTAGGATTATTTCATTCGTCTGCTTTTGCGGATCCGGAAGAGAAAAAGGCAAATCGCAATAAGGTTATTGAATTTGTTAAGAAGCACGGAGCTCTTCCATTTCTTGATACGTTAGTTCCCAGTTTATTTTTTGATAAGAGATCTCCGTTCATTGAAACGACTTTTAGAATTGCCGCTCAAACTGAGTCGATTAGTATTCAGGAATATTCAGCCGCGATGCGCGACCGGCCCGATCGGTCTGCATTATGGAAAGCAAGCCCGATTACCAAATTGCTGATTGCCGGTATAGAGGATGCGGTCATCCCTATGAAGACTTCCCTGGAGCTGGCGGACATGGCGCGAAATGTCTCATTTCAAAAGCTGGAAAAAACTGGCCACATGGGCTTTTTTGAATCAAAATGGGAGTCTCAGGAGATGATTAAGCGTTTTACCTATCAGGTATTCTCCATTAATTAGATTAATTTTAGTCACTATTGGAATTTTTGGTTTAATCCCGCTAAATTGGTGATTCAATTTTTTCGGATGTGAGATCCGGGTCGGAATTGTAGTATTTGAGAGAGTTTTTATATTTGTCGACATTAATTAAACAGAAAACTTAAAACACCATGGTTGAAAGTACCGCTGATTACACCCCCTGGAATCAAATGGCGCATAACCTCGCCTACGGCTGTTGGGCACTCGGAATTCTGATTGTATTGGGTTATCTCGTCAGATTGTCCACCGTTCCGGACAATAAGGACAGATATGACTTCATCAACAAGAACGAGGTCAACTTCCTATGGTACGGAGCTCTTGTTCTAATCCTTGGAGCATGTTTCTACTTTAACGGTAATATAGTAGAGCTGACAACGATTCTGATTTTCGTACGTGGATTCCTGACAGTGATGTTAGGTATTATCGCAGCGTTGATCGTGCAGAACCTATTGAAATTCTATTATCCGTTCTTTATTGAGAAACGTTTGAAAGTTCTTCGCTATAGGCCAAGAATTTCTCCTAAAACTGGCAAACCAATGAAATTGCTGAGCGAAGAAGAAGAAGACGTTCACCTCGACGAAGGCATGCAGGCTGAAGAAAACCTGTACTCTGTTGACTACGACGTATGGAAAGACGAAGAAACCGGGTTCATCAAGATTGAAAAGTATGCTGGTCACCTGCATGCAATTCAGTGCCCTGAGTGTAATTACCAAACCTTTAAAGTATTGCGCGAAGAGATCATCAAACAACCCACAGAACTTGAAGAAGGTGAACTGGTAAAACATTATAAATGCAGCTATTGCGGTTATAAAGCCCGCAAGAATGTCGTTTTAAAGCAGCAAATTAAGAATCCTGAAGCCCTCACTACCCCGGCCTAAGAAACATTACTAATTAATAAAAAAGCCCTCGAAATTTCGAGGGCTTTTTTATTGACCCTATTCTCCCCACTTAAAAAAATACATAGTCAGGTCAATGAGATTTTAATTTGATCAGCGTAAAAGTTCATTCGGGTGTGCTGGGTATCAAGCGGAATAATTTTTTCAATCAGATCCTTCTTGTGATTGTAGAAAACCTCGAGATAAAAATCTCCAAGCAGATAAAGATTAACCTTATAACCATAGTAACGAATACTCATCACACATGAGCCATGCTCGTATAGTAAACAAATTTGCCTCGTTAATGATTGAACTTGAAAATCGGTGTACGTTATCACGAAATAAATTTATCGAATCTTATCAGAGACTGTTCATCGTCAGTAAAGATTTAGTTGAAATAATGATTTGATTATTGCCTCCTCTGGCACGTGTCTTGTGGTTTAAAAAGAGTGCTTGCAAAATCCTTGTGTCTACCTAACTTTGCACCCTCAAACGGTGGATGTAGTTCAGTTGGTTAGAACGCTAGATTGTGATTCTGGAGGTCGTGGGTTCGAGCCCCATCATTCACCCAAAACCCCTTAAATGGGGCTTTTTTATGTTCTACATTTATATTTTACCATCTAAAATTCACGCTTCTTTTTAGATAGGTCAGACAAATGATCTTGCCGTCAGGTTACTGCGACACAATACTGGAAAAGAGAATTACCATTTCGGAGCTCCACTTCAAAGGGGAAAAGACGAATCGTTGTGGATAATCATACCTAATCCTGAACGGCCTGAACCAACTTAAAATAAGTTCAATTGTATCGGTTGAAGAGAAGCCTCTGCCCACTTTCTCCCTCGATTATTTTTCCGTTCTGATAAGCAAGCCTTCCCGATACAAAGGTGTGAGTAATTTGAGATTGAAACGACTGCCCCTCAAACGGAGACCATCCACATTTTGCGAGAATATTACTCTTCTCAACTGTCCATGGTTTATTAAGATCTGCCAATACGAGATCTGCATGATACCCTTCCCGAATAAATCCCCTGTCCTTGATTTGAAACAGGATCGCTGGATTATGACTCATCTTTTCAACGAGACGTTCTAATGAGATCTTACCTTGATGAAAAAACTCCAGCATAGCCACTACACTATGCTGCACCAGCGGTCCGCCCGACGGGGCTTTGAAATAGGTATTTTGCTTTTCTTCCGATGTGTGTGGCGCATGATCGGTTGCGATGACATCAATATGATTATCTAAAACTCCTTTTAGAATTGCCTGCTGATCTTTACTGGTCTTGATCGCTGGATTCCATTTTATTTTGGTGCCCAGTCGGGAATAATCGACGTCACTAAACCATAAATGATGGATACAGGCTTCTGCAGTAATTTTTTTCTTCTCCAACGAAAGCGTATTATCGAAAAGCAGGATCTCCTTAGCAGTAGATATATGCAGAATATGTAAGCGCGTTCCGTGAGTTTTGGCAAGTTCAACAGCAAAAGAGGATGACTTGTAACAACCTTCTTCACTTCTGATAAAAGGATGGAATTCGATGGGTATATCCTCTCCATACCTTTCCCTAAATGCTTCTGTATTTTTTCTGATTGTTGGTTCGTCTTCGCAATGTGACGCAATAAGCCCAGAAAATTTTGAAAAGAAACCTTCCAGCACCTTTGGATTATCGACTAATAAACTTCCGGTAGAAGAACCCATGAAAATCTTCAGGCCGCAAACTTTACTCAAATCTGTCTTTAGAACTTCATCAAGATTGTCGTTTGATGCACCCATAAAGAAGGAATAATTGGCAAGAGAATCGCGCGAAGCGATTACATATTTTTGCTCCAACAACTCCTGAGTAAACGTAGGAGGAACCGTATTTGGCATCTCCATGAAGCTCGTCACACCACCAGCGACTGCTGCGCGTGATTCGGAGTGAATGGTTCCTTTATGTGTCAGACCGGGCTCCCGGAAGTGGACCTGATCATCAATGGCACCCGGAAGTAAATATTGACCTTTTGCGTCAATGATCATGGCGTCTTTTGATGACAGATTTGATCCGATCTTTTCGATCCTCTCATTCGTCACAAGAATGTCATTTTCAATGACCTTGCCTTCGTTTACTATCTTCGCGTTTACAATCAGGGTATTCATTAATTAGAAATATTTTATTAAAGGGTTCTCGCAAAAGACGAAAAGAAATGCGCAAAGTGCGCTAAGTTCGATAAATATAAGTTTTTGCGGTCTTTGCGAGCTAGCTTAGCGGTCTTTGAGAGAACGTCACATCATTGATAATCCATTTGATTTGGAAGCTGAAAAATATTCGTGGGAGGACTTAAAGCTTAATCCTCAATTGTTAAAAGCGGTGGCGGAAGCTGGCTTTGAAAACCCTACTGAAATCCAGCAAATGGCCATTCCGCTGGTCTTGGGTGGTCAGCAAGTGATAGGAATTGCCCAGACAGGAACCGGTAAGACGGCAGCTTATCTGCTTCCGATCTTAAAAAAGATAAATTTTGCACAAGGTAAGGATGTGCGGGCGCTCGTGCTTGCGCCAACCAAGGAGTTGGTCTTTCAAATCGCTGAACATGCAAAAATCCTGGCGAAGTTTACTGATCTAAGAATTGGCGTTCTATACGGTGGCGTTGGACCCAAAACTCAAATCGAAACGCTGCAGTCAGGAGTCGATCTGTTAATTGCAACTCCTGGACGCTTTATGGAAATCTATTTTAGAAATGAGATACCTGTTAAGCAAATAAAAACACTGGTACTTGACGAGGCTGATCGAATGCTTGACATGGGATTTATGCATCAACTTAGAAAGATATTTGAAGTCATTCCCTCGAAACGACAGAATCTTTTATTTTCTGCAACCTTTCCAAAAAAAGTAGAGAAGCTATCGGAAGAATTTCTTGAGTTCCCAATTAAAATTGAAGCATCACCCTTGATAATGGCCGCCGCTCAGGTGGAACAGGAGCTGTACCATGTGCCTAACTTGAAAACAAAAATTCACCTGCTGGAATATCTTTTAAAAGACAGGTCGGACTTTAACAGGGTCATGATCTTTACGCGCACAAAAGATTCAGCGAATGACGTATTCAAGTTTTTGGATAGGAAAGGAATGGGACCTGTTCGTGTGATTCATTCCAACAAGGGTCAGAACAGCCGGATCAATGCCATGAACGAATTCAAAGACGGCGGACTTCGTGTGCTCGTTTCAACTGACGTGGCTTCACGTGGAATTGACGTGACCAGTGTTTCTCATGTGATTAATTTTGAGGTTCCAATGCAATATGAAGATTACATTCATCGTATTGGGAGGACGGGCAGGGCATTCGAAACGGGAAAAGCGATCACATTCGTAAATGAAGCCGAGCGTTATCATGTTCAAAAGATCGAGGAGTTGATGAAAGAGAAGATCGCTACCAAGAAAATGCCTGAGGGAGTTGAAGTAGAATCAACGCCGTTAGCGGAGGCGCAGAAGATTGCGAAAGAAATTGATAGACAAAAGAGGTATGAGGATCCGGAGTTTAGAGGGGCATTTCATGAGCGGAAGAAAAAATAAATTAATTTGATGATTCGTTAATAGCTTGATGAGCATTCTTGATGAAGAGTTTGTATTTGATATTTTTCTCGTGTATAGTCGCCACAATGTCTATGGCGCAGGTTTTGAATAATAATATTGAGAGTAAGATCACGCTTGCTGTTGATAATCCGTTTTTTAAATCAACAACAGCTAACTCAACAGTTCAATGGAGTTGCGTCAATAAAGTTCTTACCGATAAGTGTGTGGTTCACCACAATGATCAGTGGTTTGATTTTTCAATAGCAAAATCAGGGACTTATTTTTTAAATGTCTCCTCGCAGGAGTGTCGGGATAAGCGCGGCATACAGGTGATTATTATTGAAGGAGACCCTTGTAAAACGAAAAATTATAAAGTATTGAAATGCATTTCACGCGTACGCCAGGAAGATGTTTTTGTGCAAATGGATTCATTGAAACCCGGAATTTCCTACCTAGTAAACATTGATGGGTTTTTAGCGGATCAGTGTGCTTTTGAAATTCAGCTTTCCAAATTGCCTTTTGGTCTTCCGTTAAATTTTGACAAACCTGATACGGTTGTAAATGCGCTAAATCATGGCGATTCAATATTTAATTTAAAATGGCACGTCAGTAAAAACAGGGTTAAAGATCTTCAGGGGTTTCGGGTGTATCGTTCCTTGGGATACTTCAAGGCAACTATAATTGATGAGCAGCCGGTACGAAGGAATGCTTACGGCGCATCTTTTCAGGACTATGGAAAAATCGACACGCTAGATGAAGGAGATTATAAATACTATGTTTTTGGTATTCAAAAAGAAACAATGATTCCGAAGTTATTGATGCAACGGGATGTCCGGTACTCAAAAGCACTTCCCAAGTTGGACAAGGACACCTTCGTAATGCTAAATCTTCACTATCCTGAAAGAATGCCCTTTCAGATTCTTGTTTATGATTTGGCAACAGATAAGATGCTTAGTTCATCGAAGTACGAATTTGAAGCAGTGCGTGATAAAAACTTTAAAGTTGATCTGAGTGAATTTCTCAACAAAGGAATAACTCAATTTCTCATCCTCGCCTCCAATGAGAAGCAAGCCCTCGAGTTCTATTTCACCATGAATTCCAACGGCAGATTCATTAAGAAATGACAAGGCATGAAAAAAGGCACTGAATAATCAGTGCCTTCATTTTCAAAATTGTATAATTTTCGAACTGCTATTATCCGTTCATTGAAATCAGGAATTCCTGATTATTTCGGGTTCCCTTCATCTTGCTCAATAAAAACTCCATCGCCTCGATTGAATTCATATCGCTCATGTATTTGCGAAGGATCCAAACGCGGGCAAGTTCATCATCTTTCATCAACAACTCTTCACGACGTGTTCCCGATGCAGGGACGTCAATAGCAGGATAAACGCGCTTGTTGGAGAGTTTTCTATCAAGCTGCAATTCCATGTTTCCAGTACCTTTAAACTCTTCAAATATTACTTCGTCCATCTTCGAGCCGGTGTCAATGAGGGCCGTAGCGATAATCGTTAAGGATCCACCATTTTCAATTTTACGCGCGGCTCCAAAGAAACGTTTTGGTTTATGAAGTGCATTCGCATCTACACCACCGGAAAGGATCTTACCGGAAGAAGGAACAACCGTATTGTAAGCTCTGGCCAATCGGGTGATTGAATCCAGAAGGATCACTACATCGTGACCACATTCTGTCATGCGCTTTGCTTTTTCTAAAACAATGCTCGCGATTTTCACATGACGGTCTGCCTGCTCATCGAATGTTGATGCAATAACTTCGGCACGCACACTGCGAGCCATATCCGTTACCTCTTCAGGACGTTCGTCAATTAGCAATACGATGAGGTAAACTTCAGGATGATTTTCGGCAATGGCATTGGCTATTTGCTTGAGCAAAACAGTCTTACCTGTCTTGGGTTGTGCAACGATCATACCACGCTGGCCTTTTCCAATTGGGGCAAACAAGTCAAGAATACGAGTCGACATGTTGTCAGGGGTCGTGCTCAGCTTAAGTTT
>JBBRFP010000052.1:0-8980 GCA_038241465.1 Cytophagales bacterium
GGACTTTATCCTCTGATAGGATATATGGTGAACAATCAGTTTTCTGTGGGGACGACTATTACTTACCAGTATTACAATTATTCGGATATTAATCAATCAATAACGCAATATGGCTTTAGTCCATTTGCAAGATATAATTTCGGACAGTTATTTGCCTATAGTGAATTTATGATCTTAAACTCACCTTCGTATGATGCGGGATCTTCACGGAAAATATACAATCGATGGCTTAATGGGTTAGGCTACAGTCAGCCTCTAGGAAAAAGAGGTTCACTCAATGCCATGGCGTTGTATGACGTTCTCTACTCTACGTCAGACAGGATATTTTCTTCACCGTGGGTATTCAGGGTTTATTTTGCATTCTGAGATATTCAGACAAACTGGACAAATAGATGCCCTATACATTAATATTAACTTTCGGTATCTCTTCTGGGCCAGATGAGTAATTCTCTTTAAAACTTAACGCCGAACTTTTCTCCCAACTGCTTTAGATCTTCTGCTACTTTGGGATCAAGCGGTATACCGGTTTTTGTTCTCATAATTTCAAACGCACGTTCCGGGTCACCTGGAATAATGAGGCCTGGCTGTCCTTCAATTGTTTTTGCCGAGCGGAATCGTTTGATCCAATTATCCATGTGATGTTTAAAATCAGCCGCCGGACGGAAAGCATCCACTCGCATCGCTCCAAAGAAATGCCCTATTCCCTGACCTACTGGATCTGATGGTGGAGCTAAAAAACTAACGAAAGGCGGAACCCACGGTCCGTAGTTTGCGCCCGATAATACTGCGGAAAAAATATCCACCCAAGCTCCAAGACAAAATCCTTTATGACTTCCATGTTCACGATCGCTTCCAAGTGGGAGCAGGGCGCCTCCGTTTTTTACTTCATGAGGACTTGTAGATGAATTTCCCTCTTTATTTTGTATCCAACCGATGGGAGCTTCCTGATCTTTGCGTTGTAATATTTCCAGCTTACCATTGGCAGCCGTAGTTGTTGCAAAGTCTGCTACGAAGGGTGGTTGTTCTCCCGCGGGAATTGCGACACAAATTGGATTGGTTCCCAGCAAACGTTCAACTGAAAAAGTCGGAGCCACTAAGGGGCTTGCGTTAGTCATTGCTATTCCGATCATATCATTTTCAAGAGCCATCATCGCATGTTGTGCAGCAATCCCAAAGTGATTGGAGTTTTTTACTGCGACCCAGCCAGTGCCGCACGTCTTTGCTTTCGCAATGGCTACTTCCATTGCGAAGGGAGCAACCACCAGTCCGAGACCCTGATCACCATCAACAACCGCCGTACTGGGTGATTCATGTACAATTTTTACATTGGGAGTGCTGTTGATTCTTTTGGCTTCCCATAGCCGTACATATCCACTTAATCTTGCTAGACCATGAGAATCAATTCCGCGAAGGTCCGCGCGCAGCAATACGTCGGCTGCTTGCTTTGCTTCTTTTGGCGGGCACCCGATTTTAATAAATATGTCGTGGGCAAATTGCCACAACGCATTGTAATCAAAGGTCAGTTCATTCATATTAGCAAAAATAAAAGTAATGAGTTAGATTCCAGAAGGAGTTTTATACCCAACATTGAATAAGATAAGAACATTCTCATTGAAACTTACGCTGTCAATTGATTTTTATATATTATCAATTTATTTGCTTCAATCTCATTATCTCGATTGCCATAGCACCTTCTTTTAAAGAATAGGTTGATACCCTGATATTCGTCAGTCCAAATCTTTCTAAAAGATAACTTACGAGACAGCTACCCACAACGATCATGTCCACTCGCATTTCAATCATTCCCGGAATCTGCATGCGTTGGGCACGATTCTTTGATAGAAGCAGCTTATGAATAGTGAAGAATTCTTCGATGGTCAATGGAGTTTCGCCATCACTTCGTGAGCTTGGTATATTATTTTTGATACAATAGATCTCACTTAAGGTGTCAAAAGTACCAGACGACCCGGCTAATGTAGCCGGCTTGAATTTTTCCACGGCTTCGTGAAGAGGTAACAAGGCATTGTCAAAATGTTCGTTGATCTGACCTACTTCACTCTGCAGTATCGGATCATGTTTGTGATAGATTTCAAGCAATCTCTGGGCACCAATCTCAAAGCTTTGTTTCCAAAAAATCTCTTCATTGTTTCCAATAATAAATTCCACGCTGCCGCCGCCAATGTCAACGATCAAGGTTTTCTCCTTTCCAAGGTTAAGGGCCGATCGTACACCGTAATAGATATATTCAGCTTCTTGTTCACCAGATATCAGATGAACAACAATTCCAGTCTGCTCTTTTATTTTCGAAATAACGTCTTTGCCATTTTTAGCATTTCTTAGTGCGCTTGTTCCCAACGCAAGCACCAGGGTCACGTTCCATTCATCCAGCTTTTTTTTATAATTGGTTAAACAGTTGATGGCGCGCTGCAACCCCTCTTCTGAGATAATATCCTGATTGATTCCTCCGACCCCGATCTTTACAGCCTGTTTTTCACTATGAAGAATTTTCGAATAATTATCCTCAAGACTATTAATAAGCAAATGAAAAGTATTTGTGCCAAGATCAATAACAGCGACTCGATGCTCCATTTTTAAATGATTTTCCCTGTGTTTAAGCGGGCTGAAGCAAGTTAGTATATCGGTACAAACAATAATATATTTGAAGTCCAACTATGAATAAAATGAGCAAAACCAAGGTGCAGGGAAAGGGAAAATTCGAAGAACTTGATCGGAAGAACGCTGAATCATTATTAGGTGGTGGTGAGAAGCGTATCGAGCAGCAACATAAAAAAGGAAAGCTCACCGCCCGTGAACGTGTGCACTTACTTTTAGACGAGGGATCATTTGAAGAGATGGGCAAATTCGTGATGCACCGGAGCAAGGATTTCGGCCTTGATAAGGAATATTATTTGGGGGATGGTGTGGTTACGGGTTATGGAACTATTGAGGGAAGATTGGTTTATGTATTTTCTCAGGATTTTACCGTTTTCGGTGGATCTCTTTCGGAAACCCATGCCGAGAAGATCGTAAAGATCATGGATCTTGCTATGAAGAATGGAGCGCCGGTGATTGGATTGAATGATTCAGGTGGCGCACGCATTCAGGAGGGAGTCGTTTCGCTCGGTGGATATGCAGATATTTTTTATCGCAATGTAATGGCTTCGGGAGTGGTGCCGCAATTATCTGCCATCATGGGCCCATGCGCCGGGGGAGCAGTCTATTCGCCAGCGATAACGGATTTTATTTTTATGGTTGAGAATACGTCATTCATGTTTGTGACCGGTCCCAACGTTGTAAAAACAGTTACACATGAAAATGTAACAGCGGAAGAGCTTGGTGGCGCCTCTGCGCATAGTACTAAGAGTGGAGTCACTCATTTTTCGTGTGTTAATGAAGCCGAGTGCATTGCTCAGGTCAAGCGACTCTTTAGTTATGTTCCCCAGAATTGTGAAGAAACGCCACTGCGACTGCCCTATACTCCAGCCAATGAAAAGCGGCCAATATTAAATGACATTATTCCAGCCAATCCGAATCAGCCTTACGATATGCGTGAGGTGATTCAGGGAATTGTCGACGAAGGAACTTTTTTGGAAGTGCATAAAAATTTCGCTGAAAATATTGTTGTTGGATTCGCGCGACTCGCTGGGCGGAGCATTGGTATTGTTGGAAACCAACCCGCATCATTGGCGGGAGTGCTGGACATTGATTCAAGTGTGAAAGGCGCCCGCTTCGTTCGTTTCTGCGATAGCTTTAATATTCCATTGTTGGTGCTAGAAGATGTTCCCGGCTTTCTTCCTGGAACAGATCAGGAGTGGAACGCCATTATCACGAATGGAGCCAAGCTGTTATATGCTTTTTCCGAAGCGACTGTTCCAAGAGTGACGGTGATCACCCGTAAGGCTTATGGTGGTGCGTATGATGTGATGAACTCAAAGCATATTGGTGCAGACATGAATTACGCCTGGCCTACTGCTGAGATCGCCGTGATGGGTGCAAAGGGTGCGGCTGAAATTATTTTCAAAAAAGAAATTTCGGAAGCAACAGACCCAGAAGCGAAGCTGGTCGAAAAAGTGGATGAATACACGCGGAAATTTGCCAACCCCTACAAAGCAGCGCATCGAGGCTATGTGGATGAAGTAATTTATCCGGATCAGACGCGAGAAAAATTAATACGCGCGTTCCAGATGTTGGAAAATAAGGTGGCAGTATTACCGAAGAAAAAGCATGGGAATATTCCATTGTAGAGTTTAAAATTGAGGTGCTGACATGATTAATCAGAATGAGAGAAATTCACCTGATTTGATTGACTTCAATAAAAGTGAAGGTTAAGTAGATTTTGCGTTTCTTGCCTTAGATTTGACTCTCAATTTATAACCATCATGGACAAAAAAAGTAAAGAATTCCTCTTTAAATACCTCAACAACTCTTCTCCAACAGGCTTTGAATCTGCAGGTCAGCAAATCTGGCTGGATTACATTAAACCTTATATTGATGATAGGATCATTGATGTATATGGAACGGCGGTAGGGGTGATCAACCCAAAGGCAGAATACAAAGTCGTGATCGAAGCTCATGCCGATGAAATATCGTGGTTTGTGAATTACATCACAGAAGAAGGTTATATCTACGTCCGTCGAAACGGTGGTTCCGATCACCAGATCGCGCCTTCGATGCGGGTAAACATTTATACTGATAAGGGAATAGTAAAGGGAATTTTTGGCTGGCCAGCCATTCACGTTCGTGATGCTGGCAAAGAAGAGACGCCGAATCTCAAAAATATTTTTATCGACATCGGCGCAGAATCTAAAAAGGAAGTAGAAGCCATGGGTGTTCATGTTGGTTGTGTAGCCACCTTTCAGGATGAGCTCATCGAACTTAATAAGAACTATTTAGTCGGTCGCGCTCTGGACAATCGCATGGGTGGTTTTATGATCGCTGAAGTTGCAAGAAGACTCAAAGAGAATAAAAATAAGCTCTCTTTTGGTTTATATATCGTGAATGCTGTTCAAGAGGAAATCGGATTACGAGGTGCTGAGATGATTTCCCGCCGGATCAAACCAGATCTTGCGATTTGTACGGATGTCACACACGATACACAATCTCCGATGTATAATAAAAAGGAGAGTGGAAATATGAAATGCGGACTTGGTCCTGTATTGTGCTACGGGCCTGCAGTGCAGAATAATGTCTTGAAGATGATCATCGATACAGCGAATAAGAAGAAAATCAAATTCCAGCGGCAGGCAGTGTCACGTTCTACAGGAACGGATACGGATTCATTTGCCTATTCAGCAGAAGGCGTTGCATCAGCGTTGATCTCACTTCCGTTGAAATACATGCATACCACTGTGGAAACAGTACATAAAGATGACGTAGAGAACGTTATCAAACTGATCTACGAAGTGTTGTTGCAGACTAAGCCAGGCACTGATTTTAGATACATTAAATAGAAATAAGCCAAAAATAAAAAGCTGAAAGCAGCATGTCTCTGCTTTCGACTTTTTGCTTTAAGCTTTCTTTCACATGACATTCCTCAGCACTCTCGATCAGATGGGTAATGGCTTTCGGATCTTCGAGCCACCGCAGAGGATAGTATCACTTGTGCCTTCTCAGACAGAGCTTTTGTTTGATCTTGGCCTTGATGAGCAAGTTGTAGGGGTAACAAAATTTTGCATCTACCCAAAGGAGTGGCGCTCGTCGAAATCGATAGTAGGTGGTACGAAGAATTTTAATTTTAATGTAATTGATCAGTTAAAACCGGATCTTCTTATCGGAAACAAAGAAGAGAATTACCAAGAGGGAATTTCAAAACTTCAACAAAATTATCCTGTTTGGATGAGTGACATTACAACTCTTGGTGATGCCATGACAATGATCCGTTCGATCGCCAGGATCACAAACAAAAAACATGAAGGAATTGAAATGATTGGGAAAATTCACCTTGCATTCAATTCTCTTAATATAATCAAACCGTTAAGAACACTTTATTTAATGTGGCGAGATCCATGGATGGGAGTGGGTAATAAGACGTTTATTAATTCCATGATCGAAAAAATCGGATTGAAAAATGTGCTGGAGTCCTCCGAACGCTATCCTGAATTATCAGTTAATCAAATAAAAGAGTTAAACCCTTCTATCGTTTTGTTATCAAGCGAGCCATTTCCTTTTTCAGAAAAGCATACCAATGAAGTAAGGAAAATTTTACCCAATGCGAGAATACTCCTTGTAGATGGTGAAATGTTTTCCTGGTACGGAAGCAGAATGGCAAAAGCACCCAACTATTTCAATTCGATACAATTTGAAGCGTAAAGCCGACTCCTTTCATATCATCCCAGAAAGTAGGATAGGATTTCCTAACAACATCAGGGGCTTCAATTGAAAGGTTCATTAACGTTGCCAGGGGTGCAAAGCCCATTGCCATCCTGTGGTCATGATACGTTTTAAAAACTGGTTTGGCGGTTGGTAATTTTCCGGGAATAAGCTTCCATTGATTTCCATTCTCAACAAAGGCAGCACCGATCTTTGCCAATTCAATCTGAAGGGCAGCAATTCGGTCTGTTTCTTTGATTCGCAGACTTTCTAACCCGGTAAACTCACCAAAAATATTCTTAGCGGCACATACTGGCAAAATTGTTTGGGCAAGATCCGGACAGTTCGAGAAGTCCACGACTAACACATTCGTTTCGGGATTTGACTTTGTCAGGCGAAGCCCATCCTTTTGAAAGTCCGATGTTACTCCAAGTTTTTTCATAATGTCTACGATAACCCTGTCACCCTGCAGAGCAAATGATTCCACCTGCGGCAACAGGATGTCGGCCGTCGCGGCCAATGCCGTAAAAGCATACCAGTAGCTTGCCGCCGACCAGTCGGGCTCTACCCTGTAGAAAGCAGGCATATAATTCCCCGCCTGAATCTGAATCCGTTCACCGGACATCTGAGGCTTTATTCCAAATAATCCCATTAGTTCAGCCGTCATAGTCAGGTAGGGCCAACTTCCGACCTTTCCTTCTAATTCGATTGTGAGTCCCTGCGGCAAGGCAGGAGCAACCATCATTAAAGCTGAGATAAACTGGCTGCTTACATCTCCTCTGATCTTTATTTTGTCGGTTAGCTGGCGACTGAATCCTTTGGTTTCGATCGGGGGAAACCCTTCCTTTTCTTTGTAGTCGATGGTTACACCGAGCTTTCGAAGCGCATCTACGAGAAGGTTAATCGGGCGTTCTTTCATCCGGGCACTGCCAGTAAGAAGTTTTGAGCGTCCCGTTACACTTAGGTAAGCTGTGAGAAACCGCATCGTCGTACCGGCATCCATTGCGTCGATCACATGATCAGAAGAATGGAGAAGGGATTCCATTAATTGGGTATCACGTGCAGAGGAGAGGTTTTCGAGTGTCCCGTTGTGTTGTGTAAGGGCGTTGATGATCAGGGCTCGATTACTTAGGCTCTTTGAAGATGGTAGCGAACGAACGTTTCCTAGTATTGATGAGTGCCTGGCTATATCTATTTGGGTATTCAATTCGTGTGTCATTAAATTTTTAACAATACCCCACAAAAAGGGGGAATGTTTTTTAATATGATTTTAATAAATTTTGCAACCTTTTGATTTCAAAAATAGTTAAGTAGAACATGAGTACAACACGTAAAGTTGTGATTGGCATGGGTATAGCAGGTGGAGCACTGCTGGCGGCATGGTTGTTAACCGGTGACAGGAAGAAGAAAACAAAGAACTTCATTGTCAGAAGAGCGAACAACCTGAAAAGAACTCTGAAGAAAAACAGGGTTCCGCAAGCAGAATCTGAACCTGATTATATCTGATATGACCGGTAGTAATCCAACGACCCCCTTATTTCAGTTTCGTTAACCGAGACGTCCCAAACAGCCTTTCCGATGCCATTTGGCAGGGCCATCAGAATCATATTTCCCTTATTTTTCTTATCCTGTTTCATGAGATCAATCCAGTGCCCCGCATCGGGTAGCCTGATCTTTCCAAAAACAGCAATGATATAACGTGTAATGCTTTCTAACTCTCTTTTTGAGATTAGTTTTTTGCTCGCTGCTATGTTTGATTCCATGATCATCCCCGCCGCGATTGCTTCGCCGTGTAACAAACGGTTGCCTGAGGTAAGAAAATACCCCTCTAATGCGTGACCAATCGTATGACCGAAGTTAAGGATCTTGCGAACACCTCTTTCGGTCGGGTCTTTCTTCACAACAACACTTTTGATCTTAACAGAATGTTTTACAAGCTTGAGCCAGTTTTGTTTATCAAAAGGACGCTTTGATATAACTGACCACATTTTTTTGTCGGCTATTAGACAATGTTTAATTATCTCAGCAAAGCCTGAACGCAATTGTTCTTTGGGAAGTGTTTTTAAAAAGGCAGTAGCAATATTTGTAGATATCGGTAATTGAAAAACGCCGATGTGATTTTTGAATGATCCAAAATCGATCCCGAGTTTGCCCCCGATGCTCGCGTCAACCTGCGAAAGGAGAGTAGTAGGTATAAGAAAAAAATCAATTCCACGTTTGTAGGTCGCGGCACAAAATCCACCCATATCTCCCAATACACCACCACCGAGAACGATTAGCAAAGAATGTCGGTCGAAATTAAGCTCCGTCATTTGTTGCCATATAAACTGACAGGTGTCAACCGTTTTATATTCTTCTCCGCTGAGTATTTCGATTACGGAGTGTTTTGGTAATTTTTTCTTGACCCGGTCATAGCAATAAGACCGAGTATTTTTATCAACCAGCACAGCAATAGACGAGTAGTTGCGAAAGGCTGATTTACTAAGAGAAAGCGCCGTTTGAATTTTAACCTGAGCCATAGAGAATGTTAAACAAAAATAGCAGAATTGAGTGATTAGCCGCGGCTCAAACGATAGTCAGTTTCAAATTCGACGAGTATATTTGCAACTGAAAATTAGTTTCATGGAATTTGACCCCTTGGTGCGATTTGAAGATACAGCCACCGCTTTTA
>JBBRFP010000053.1:0-8848 GCA_038241465.1 Cytophagales bacterium
CCTTCATGATATGGGTCACGGTCCGTTTTCCCATTCGCTGGAAGAGTGCCTCATCGGAAGCATTCAGCACGAGAGCATTTCATTTCTTTTTATGAAAGAGCTGAACAGGCAATTCGGTGGAGGACTTGCCATGGCTATGAAGATTTTTCAGAACACCTATCCGAAAAAATTTCTTCATCAGTTGGTGAGCTCACAGCTTGATATTGATCGTCTGGATTATCTGAATCGCGATAGCTTTTTCACCGGCGTGAAAGAAGGTGCCGTTGGAACCGATCGCATCATTGCAATGCTCAATGTGGTGAAGGGTCAATTAGTAGTAGAAGAAAAAGGTATTTATAACATCGAAAACTTTCTTAACGCGCGACGGCTTATGTACTGGCAGGTGTACCTGCACAAGACCAGCGTCAGTTCAGAGAGACTATTAGTTAACATTATCAAGCGTGCAAAATATCTTGCGGGCTCAGGCGAATCACTTCCTGCAAGCGAGGCTCTTACTTTGTTTCTATATAACAAATATACTCTTGATGATTTTGCTGAAAAGAAATCCTTGTTGAAAGCATTCGGAAGTATGGACGACTACGACGTGTGGGGAGCGATCAAACAATGGCAATCGCATAAAGACGATGTGCTTTCTCAGCTTTGCACTATGTTGCTGGAAAGG
The DNA here is from genome assembly GCA_038241465.1 of Cytophagales bacterium. Taxonomy (GTDB): domain Bacteria; phylum Bacteroidota; class Bacteroidia; order Cytophagales; family Cyclobacteriaceae; genus ELB16-189. The sequence continues at coordinate 662 of JBBRFP010000053.1, forward strand.
AGACTATTTCAAATAAAGTTGTCCCTTGCACCCATACAGAAATCTGAGATTGAGAACATCAAGGAGGCCATCGGAAAACAATTCCAACTGATGAAAAGTGACGCAACCTATTTGTTCTCTCACGGCACCGTTTCCAATGAAGCGTACCTTTCTGAGCGCAATTCAATCCAGATTTTAATGAAATCGGGAGAATTACTCGATGTAGCCCAGGCTTCCGACCTTCCCAATATCAAGGCGATGAGCAAAATCGTGAAAAAAAACTACCTATGCTGGCCTAAAAACTTATCTTTGAATGACCGTTAACTGTTTACTGTGGGGGCTCATCCCGAAGACGGCACTTCGAATTAACAATGGTTTTAGATAGAAATCGATTCTCATGGAGTTTACACTAAATCAGATTGCCGGAATGTTGCACGGTGAGGTGCGGGGTGATGGGAACCAGAAGATCAACATGCTCGGAAAAATACAGGACGCGAAGGAAGGTCAGATAGCATTTCTCGCCAATCCTAAGTACGAGCAATATATCTACACAACAAAGGCGACCGCAGTAATTGTTGGTCGTGACTTTCAGCCAAAGAAAGAAATTCCCGCATCCTTGATCTTAGTCGATGATGCCTATTCAAGTTTTACCGTTTTACTTGAAGAATATCACAAGCTCGTAAGCTTTCAAAAAACGGGTGTAGAACAACCAAGCTTCATCGGCGAAAGAACAATCGTTGGAAAAAATATTTACCGTGGCGCGTTTTCTTACGTTGGCAACAATGTAAAGCTTGGTGATAATGTAAAAGTTTATCCGCATGTATTTATCGGTGATGACGTTGTGCTCGGAGACAATGTCATTCTTCACGCAAATGTAAAACTGTATCCTGGCACAAAAATCGGAAACAACTGCGTCCTTCACTCTGGTGCAGTGATCGGGTCGGATGGTTTTGGTTTCGCACCGCAGGAAGATGGTTCATACAAAACAATACCTCAACTTGGCAATGTTGTCATTGAAGACAATGTTCATATCGGTGCAAATGCAGTGATTGATTGCGCCACGCTCTTCGGCGACTCTACGATTATCCGTAAAGGAGTTAAGCTTGATAATCTTATTCAAATCGCACACAATGTTGAGATTGGTAAGAACACGGTGATCGCGGCACAGACAGGTGTATCCGGTTCGTCAAAGGTCGGAGAGAACTGTATGATTGCCGGGCAGGTTGGAATTGCCGGCCACCTCGTCATTGCCAACAAAACTAGCCTCGGAGCGCAGGCAGGTGTGTCAAAGTCGATTACCAAAGAAGGTGAACGCCACCTGGGCTACCCCGCCTATGATATCAAAGAGTATTTCCGATCCTATGCAATTTTCAAAAAGCTCCCGGAATTGAATTACAGGCTGAGGGAGCTGGAGAAGAAGATAGAAGGATTGCCCGTGCCGGAATAAATGCTTTCCCACAGATTAACGCTGATAGAAATCGCAGATTGCCGCGGACCTCATCTTAAAAATCAGCGCTCTTCTTCGGGACACGTTGGCGGATTTCCTGCCATTTTCGAACCTTGAAATCTTCTAATCTTTAAAATTTCTTCAAAAAACCCTCCTTTTAACACCAGCGCGGGAATAACGGTTGCTTTTGGCATAGTGGCCCCTTCCCCTTAAATTTGCGCACCAATTTAAAGCATGCTTAATCACAAGCAACAGACCATTAAGAAATCGGTGACGATCTCAGGCGTTGGCCTCCACACGGGAGTCCAGACTACACTCACCTTTATGCCCGCAAAGCCCAATCATGGAATAAAATTCCAGCGAGTGGATTTGCCAGGCTCACCTATTATAGATGCTGACTGCGACCGCGTGGTGGACGTTTCGAGAGGAACGACACTCGAACAGAGTGGCGCTAGGGTAAGCACCGTGGAGCACACATTAGCCGCGTGCGTTGGATTGGAGATCGACAACGTCCTCATTCAAATCGATGGCCCTGAAGCACCCATCATGGATGGAAGCTCCATTCAATTTGTACAGGTTTTAAAGGAAGCTGGATCAGAAGAGCAAAACGCTCTGCGCGATTTCTTTGAAGTTCAGGATAGTATATTTTATCGTGAAAGTGCACGCCACGTAGAGATCGCAGCATTGCCGCTGGATGATTATCGCGTAACAGTAATGATTGATTATAACTCTCCGGTATTGGGAAGTCAGCATGCATCAATCACCAACATACAGCAATTCGAAAAAGAAATAGCATCGTGCCGTACGTTTTGCTTTCTTCACGAGCTTGAGATGTTATATAAAAATAATCTCATTAAGGGCGGCGATCTTAACAACGCAATTGTGATCGTTGACCGGATTGTTGAGCCACACGAATTAGAGAACATCGCACGAATGCTTGGCAAGCCGGCTGTAGAAGTGAAGCGCGAAGGTATTCTTAACAACGTCGAGCTTCGTTACAACAATGAGCCGGCGCGTCATAAGTTGCTGGATATTATTGGTGACCTTGCCCTGGCAGGTCGTCCGTTAAAAGCACAGATCCTTGCCGCGCGTCCCGGTCATGCTGCCAATGTTGCCTTCGCTAAGAAGTTGAAGAAGGCGATGGTGGAATCTAATAAGAAAGGAGTGCCTCGTTACAATCCATCACTGCCTCCTGTGATGGACATTAAAAAGATCACACAAACACTTCCTCACCGTTATCCATTTTTGCTGATCGATAAGATCATCTATCTGGATAAAGAGACCGTTGCGGGAGTGAAAAATATAACAATCAACGAGCACTTCTTTCAGGGACATTTTCCGGGCAACCCCGTAATGCCTGGTGTGCTTCAAGTTGAGGCGATGGCTCAGATCGGTGGTATTCTTGTATTAAACACTGTACCGGATCCCGAGAACTACTGGACCTATTTTCTGGGCATTGATGAGTTCCGCTTCAGGAAAATGGTAATACCGGGAGACACGCTGGTTATCCAATGTGATTTATTAGCCCCAATTAAAAGGGGAATTGCTAAAATGTATGGAAGAGGCTACGTTGGTAACACGCTTGTTTGCGAAGGAACCATGACTGCCAGTATAGTCCGAAAAGATTCATGAGTTATCATCCCCTAGCCAACGTACACCCCGACTCGGTCATTGGCAACAATGTTGTTATTGAACCATTTGCCACGGTTCACAAAGATGTAGTCATCGGTGATGGAAGCTGGATCGGACCCACGGCGGTGATCTGGGAAGGATCACGGATTGGCAAGAATGTAAAAGTATATCCTGCCGCATCGATATCTTCCATTCCACAGGATCTGAAATTTGCCGGAGAGAAAACTGAAACATTTATTGGAGACAACACGGTTATTCGCGAAAGCGTAACCATCAGCCGCGGTACTGCCGACAAGCACAAGACGGTTATTGGCTCCAATTGTCTGCTGATGGCGTATGTGCACATTGCGCATGATTGCATCATTGGAAACAATTGCATTTTCGCAAATGCCGTGCAGGTAGCATGACACGTAACGATTGAAGATTGGGCGATCATTGGAGGTGCCAGTGCGCTGCACCAATTCGTAAAGATTGGCGCCCACGTCATGTTATCCGGCGGATCGCTTGTGCGCAAGGATGTACCTCCTTATACAAAGGCGGCACGTGAACCACTGACGTATGCAGGCGTTAACAGCATAGGATTGAGAAGAAGGGGCTTTACCCCTGAGAAGATCAGCGAGATTCAAGAAATATACAGATTCATCTTTTTGAAAGGATTGAACAATTCAAAAGCGCTGGACTCTGTAGAAAAAGAAATGGCACCCAGCGAAGAGCGTGATTATATTATCAACTTCATCCGCAGCTCCGAACGTGGTGTGATGAAAGGATTTTCTGCAAGCACAGCCTCATTTGAATGACCATCACCGCCGAAAACCTTGGCAAGCGTTTCAACCGTGAATGGATCTTCAGAGACTTTAGTTATTCATTTGAGTCGGGTGTGTATGCGATAACCGGTCCAAACGGATCGGGTAAATCAACCTTGCTTCAGGTCTTATGGGGACAGCTTCCTGCATCTGACGGGCAGCTGAATTTTACATCGGAGAAAGTCTCGATACCTGTCGAAGAAATTCACCGACGTCTGGTGATTGCAGCTCCCTACCTTGACCTGATTGAAGAGTTTACGCTCGAGGAAATGCTGAAATTTCATTTCTCTTTTAAGCAAATAAGAGATGGGAAAAGCGTCGAAGAAATTATAGAATTGCTGGAGCTGGCCCGTGCCAGAAAGAAGACCATCAGCCATTTTTCTTCCGGAATGAAACAGCGACTTAAACTGGGTTTGGCTTTTTTCTCGGATGTTGAAATGGTATTTTTGGATGAACCCACCACCAACCTGGACAAGCAGGCGGTTGCGTGGTATTGGAGAAATTTTGAGATGGTAAAAGACAAAGCAATTGTGCTGATCGGGTCGAATCTCGAGAACGAATACCCCACAAATGCAGTGAAAATTGACCTGCTGAAGTATAAATAGGTTACTTAAGCAGTCATTTTGAGATTAAAAAGGGTGTATTTGACTCTCACTGAATTCTGTTTTTTAAAAGAATCCTTATTTTAGTATGTTTGAAACAATAACGAAATTATGAAAAGCTTCAGATTCCTACTTGGTTTTGCTCTTATCGGCCTTCTTATTACACTTTCGGGTTGTCCTGGCACCAAAGATCCTGAGCTAACGGTGCCTCAACAGCAAAATAAGAAGCTCGCGAAAGCGTGGGTTTGTACTGCGGCAACCCTTGATGGATCTGCCGCATCATTGCCCGCACCAAGCACCTATACGTACGTTGGCAATTTCAAACTAACAATGGTCGGTGCTACTGGCACTGACGCAACCGCTGGTCCAACTTATACGACTGCAGGGCGACCAACAGGCTCAAAAGTAACACCTTGGAATTCTGCCGGATCATTTACGTTTGGCACAGATGCGGCCACCACTCTTATACGTGAAGATGGTATTATAGTAAGCTATTCTGTTTCTGACACACAGCTTCAGATGTCATTCAATACGGGAGGAAAAACCCCCCCATTCGCTGGGTATGATGGCCGCGTAGGAAATGTGCAAGGCAACTGGGTATTTACGTTCGGACTGTAAGCGAAAGCCTATTAAAATATTGAAAACCCCGCCAATTGGCGAGGGTTTTTTTATTTCAACGTAACAATGGTCATACCATCGCCTCCACGGTCTGCATGCTCATCAGCAAATGAAGTGACTCCTTTTAATCGTTGAAGATATTCACGGGCTACTTTTCGCAACACACCTTCCCCTTTGCCATGAAGGATCTTCACCTGCGATTGGCTAAGCAATATGGCGTCATCCATAAAACGCGTCAGCAATGGCAACACTTCTTCCACGCGCTTTCCACGAATGTCCAGCAAGGGAGAAAAATCCGACTGGCGCTGATGAAGCTCTACTCCCCGCGTGAAAGGCCTTGATGGTTTCACTGAGCTCACCTGATCGCTTTTTACCAGGCGATCTGTTTTTACAGTTGACCGCAAATCGCCAAACTGAACAATTGCAGTCTTATCTTTAACAGAAAGAATTGTTCCCGTAACCTCGCCACCGATCATCCTTACCTTATCACCTTCCATCAATGGCCCGGCAGGCTTGATTGCCACACTTGCGATCGGTTTTACTTTTCGCTCCAGGTCTTTTAGACCTTGCCTCACTTTCCTCGTTTCACCTTTTTCAGCTTTGTTCTCCCGTATGTGACGGATCGTTTTTTCAATTTCACGATTCGTCTCTTGCAAAAGCGTAGAGGCTTCCGCTTTGGCGTTATTCAGAATTTCCTTCTTCTGCGATTCCAGCTTCCCGACAAGCTCTTCGTAGTGTTTTAATGTTGATGAAAGCTTGCTTTCACGCTCCCGGATCTCTTTATCTTTTTCAGTGAGCAGTTGCTTTTCGTCAGCAACCTGCTTCATCAACGTTTCCAATCCTGTTAACTCCTTACCAATGATTCGCTCCGCCGCTTCAAGAGTCTCACCCGAGAGTCCGGTCTTGCGTGCAATCTCCAATGCAAAAGAACTCCCCGGCTGACCAATCTCCAACTTGAATAATGGAAGCAAATGTTTCGTATCAAACAGCATCGCACCGTTGCGCATGCCGGGATAGTTACTTGCAAAAACCTTCAGGTTGTAATAATGAGTTGTCGCCAATCCCCATACTCTATTCTTTACCAATTGCTCCAACACGGCTTGCGCAATACCTCCTCCAAAATTTGGATCTGTGCCTGCACCTAGTTCGTCCATCAATACAAGCGTACCTTCATTTGAATTCCGTATGAAGAAATCCATGTTCTTCAAATGAGAGCTATAGGTGCTCAGATCATTTTCAATGGACTGCTGATCACCAATGTCCAGAAAAATATTGCTGAACACACCCATGATGGAGTCCTCGCGCATAGGCACAAGCAATCCACACTGAAACATAAATTGAATAAGCCCAATCGTCTTTAACCCCACGGATTTACCTCCGGCATTTGGACCAGATACCAGCAGGAAACGATTGTCATTCATCAGTTCAATGGTAAGCGGTATGAGCGGCCGCTTTCCTTTTAATGACAAAAACAAAAGAGGATGACGTGCCTGCTTCCAGTCGATTGCTGTTTCTTTTTCAATTTTTGGAAGACCTGCATCTATATCACGGGAAAACTTTGCCTTCGCTCGACTAAAATCAAGCCAGCCAAGAAAGTCATATCCATTTTCAATCTGAGGTAAATAAATTCTTATCAGCGAAGTAAGTTCCTGCAGTATTTTGATAATTTCTTTTCTTTCTTCAAGCTCAAGATCACGCAAGTCATTATTTGCTTCCATTACCTCACCAGGCTCCAGGTACACTGTCTGACCGGTTGATGATTCATCTATGATATACCCCTTGATCTTACGCTTGTGTTCTGCCTTTATCGGAATCACTAGTCTCCCCTCGCGAATAGTGGGATGAGCACCTTCCGGAGTCCATTCCTGATCGCGCGCCTGACGCATGATCTGTTCAGCTACCCTTCGTATTTTCAGCTCTTCCTCTCGCAATCTCTTTCGTATGCGGGATAAAGCAGGCGAGGCGTTGTCTTTTACTTTTCCTTCATCATCAATTTTCTGATGTATGGAATCCAGAATTTTTTTACCCGAACTCACGTTCGCTGCCAATTGAAATAGAGTCGGGTAGGCAGATTCGTTCTTCTTAAGGAATTCACGTGATGCATCGATGATCTGCAACGCCTTCGATATTTTCAGGAAGTCTTCGCCTTCAAGAAAATTACCTTCGATGGCAGCTATTTGAAACCAAATTTCCGGATCATCATACGCATGGATAGGCAAATCCTCACCTCTGTCAAGAATTTGTTTAGCCTCAAGATTTTGCGCTAGAAGAGGGAGAATTTTTTCTCTAGCCGATAGAAAAGTGAGATTGATAACATGTTTCTCACCGAGGGCTCCAAGGCAATAATGAAGAAGCTTTTGTCGAATCTGGTCGAAGCCCAGCCTGGACTCAATATCTGGCGGGTACGTCATTTGAAGAAGAAGGTTTGACCACTGGCCCCGGAAGGAGTCGTTGCTCCTGTAAACTGAGTGAATCGATCACGATATCATAGATGGCCTCCAGTTTGGCTGGATTCTCAAAATAATACTGAAAAGATGTTTGGAGTAGAGAATCACTAATACCCTTTTGACGCATAATCGAGTCCTGATAGGGAAGAAAGACCTTATAGACGGAGTCACGGCTAAATGTGAACGACTGAGTGCGTGCCTCAGCCAGGTATATGTCGAGCATCCAATCCACCATTTGTCCCTGGGACAGGATACCTTCCGGTTCTTTATCCTTTTTACAGGAAATAGTTGTGCTCAAAATCAGAATTAGGACGGCTCCTCTTAATCTCATGTAAATCTTTCTTTTGGCGGGCGCAAATTACTCATAATTTAGCGGCACTAAAATGATGCCGAAGTGAAAGAACTTCTGAAAAAGCTGAGGAGATACGAAATTCAGATACGCAAGGCCATCAACAGCCAGATGCAGGGCGACTTCCATTCCATCTTTAAAGGATCGGGGCTGGAGTTTGACGACGTGCGTCCTTATCAGTACGGTGACGATATTCGAGCGATTGACTGGCACGTTTCCGCCAAGGGACACGGCACTTTTGTCAAGACCTTTAAAGAGGAGAAAGAGCAGACTATATTTTTTGTGGTTGACGTAAGCGCCTCACAGCATA
>JBBRFP010000054.1:0-8836 GCA_038241465.1 Cytophagales bacterium
TCATAATAATAAACAGCGGATGCCGGTGTTTATCGACAAGGACAACGAAAAGGATTGGTTGAACAAAGACCTCAGTAAGGACAGCGTGATGGAGCTATGTCAGCCGTATCAAGATACAGCGATGCGGGCCTATACTGTTTCGAAGCTATTAACCACGCGCAATATAAATACCAATGTTCCACAGGTGCTGAACCCGATGAACTACGAAGTCGCACTTCAGCAAGCCAACCATTTTCTTGAAAGTGGTGAGAAAAAGAAAGCATTGGAGGCGTTCAAAGCTGCGATCAGCGGAGAGAAAATAAATCTGGCGAATCTTGAGAGTGTGGCAGGGCAAAGGATACTGGCGGAGCTGTAGTGATTTAAGTGAGCGAGGTGTTGAAGATGAAATATTTCTTTCCTCAAGGAATATGGAATGGGTTATGATGAACGATACGTGTGGGATTAAACGTCGCCCTTACAGGGCTTCAACCGTGTTGAACCGTAATATTTTTCGGCAGGCTTCACCTGCCGCTAAAAAGACAACGCCCTTGCACGGCAATCAGACAACTTCTCCAAAAACCTGAAATATGCTATCAAAAACAGCGATTTGTCCTAACGCTTATAGAGCTCCTATGGGAAACCTATGAGGAACCTATGGCAATATATGGTGAGACTATGGAAAACTTAGCAGGGAATAAGCAGAGAAGAAACAGAGAGTAAGCCAGCCCATATGAGCGGATATAGCCAACACATAGGCCGCATATGATAAAGTTCAAACTTTTCGTTCCAAGGGCGAGACAACATTCCCGACCAACGTCATGGACATGTTTTATTAGCAGAACAATTAAAATGGGTCTCAATAGATAAGCAGGAAGGAAAAGAAATACTTCCTTACTAGATAGAGCTCTCGCGGCAGTTCCATTGTCAGATATTCATAGACAGCTAAAAATCACTAAAGGATTACAGATCCGTTTTCATTCCAAGCGATCACCTCCGACTCGGTCGAAATTGCAAAGGTCACCAGCTGACGCGGCAGAGATCCCGAATAATTAGATTATCAATAGTTCATTTTTCATTAACTTAACGTAATTTCTCCACTCTAAACTCAAACTTTTATGTTAGGACTCGGCGCAATCGAATTCATGTATTCGTTATTACTTTAATTCCGCTTATTGTTTTCCATGTGATGGCTCGTAACATCAGAAAAATAGCAAACCTGCTAACGGCAATCCTAAAAGAATTAAAACAAGCAAACGATCCATTGCTTCAAACCGCTAAGAAAGACCAAACTGGCAAAAAAGTGTTAATGATGCAAGGGATTTGATCGCGAGAGGATCTGCTGGCCAAGCTTTTCACTTGGTTGCCAGCGATGAAATGTATTGTTCTAGTCGGGTTGTAGTGGCTCGGAGGTCCATAATAGTATCTCCTATTTTTACAACGGCAATTATTAGGAAAAAAATCAAACTATTAATTTCAATTTGACCGAACAAAAATATTGTGACGCCAATAACAATCACCATCGGTAAAAGGGAAGACAAAGGAACACCAAGCTTGACAACCAATGATTTTTCATAAAAGTTATCGATTTCTTTGCCCTTAATTTCTATTGACGAGAGTCTTCCCATCGCGCGAAGTCTGCGAATACTGAACTCTTTCGCTGCCAAGTCGACCGAACCATACCAAAACTTATCAGGTCGTCTTCGATTCTGATCGTTATACCCACCAAAAAACCAAACGTCTTTTTTTAAGGCATTTAATTCACGACCTGTGTCAGCATGAAAGCGAAGGAACAAGTTATTGTCTGATCGGTCGAGCGTATAGGAAATACTGGTAACGGCTATCATCCGCGCAAATATGGCAAATATCAGTCAACGTTGTTTTCAACAATAAGAAATTTCAAACGAGGCGCCCGCTATTTGTGACCGCCTTACGGCGCAGCTATTAATTGTGCAGAGATGTCGATCGGAAGAATTCGTTTCAGAACCGTTACATGGTGAAGTACATTATACAGCTTAAAACTGGCTACATCGATACAAAACACACGTCCGTGGCAATGAATAGTGCAAATAGGGCGATTCCATTGCAATACTGTTCATTTTCGTACATCTTTGTCCACCAAAGATCAGTTCCACCTACCAAAACCGCATTTTCGGACACTGGGTGCACTGGCACAATTTTCTCTTTATACGTTTTCCTAAACCTATTCCTAACCGTGAACGAAGGCAAAATACTGATGGTAGACGACGACGAGGATGTGCTCCTCGCCGCCAAAATGCTGCTGAAGAAATACAACTACCAGGTGATTATTGAGAAGAATCCCAATAAGATCCCGTTCTTATTAAATAACGATACCTATGATGTGATCCTGCTCGATATGAACTTTAGCAAGGATACGACCAGCGGGAAGGAAGGATTTGAATGGCTTGGAAAGATCAAGGAGAAAGATCCGCAGGCAGTGGTGATCATGATCACTGCGTTCGGTGATGTGGAAATGGCCGTGCGTGCGCTGAAAGATGGCGCTACTGATTTTATATTGAAGCCATGGCAGAATGAGAAATTGATCGCCACGATCTCTACTGCCATTAAGTTAAAGAAATCCTACAACGAGGTTGATAAGCTGCGCAAGGCTAAGCAAATGCTGGAAGAACAGATCAGCCAGCCGTTCCGCGATATCATCGGCAATAGCGCCCCGATGCAAGAGGTCTACTCACTCATCGATCGCGTAGCCAAAACAGATGCGAATGTTTTAATCCTCGGCGAGAACGGAACAGGAAAAGAGCTCATCGCCCGCGCCATTCATCAAAAGTCACTGCGCACTGATAATTCATTTGTCGCCGTAGACATGGGGGCCATCACAGAAACTCTTTTTGAGAGCGAACTCTTTGGTCACAAGAAAGGCGCCTTTACCGATGCGCGCGAAGATCGTCCGGGGAGATTTGAATTGGCGAATGATGGTACCTTGTTTCTTGATGAGATCGGAAACCTTAGTATGAATCTGCAAAGCAAATTGCTAAGCGCTCTTCAATCAAGAAAAGTTACACGTGTGGGTTCGAATAACTCAGTAGACGTGGATATTCGATTGATCTGTGCTACGAACATGCCGATCGAGCAAATGGTGAAAGAAGGAAAATTCCGCCAGGATCTTTTATATAGAATCAACACCGTAGAAGTCCACATCCCTCCTCTCTGCGACCGCGTGGATGATATTGTGATGTTGGCCAATCACTTCCTGGATCATTACTCCAAGAAATACAGAAAGGAAGTTTTATCCATCGCGCCGGATGCCATCACGAAACTAAAGAAGTATGCATGGCCGGGGAATGTCCGCGAGCTGCAACACTCTATCGAGCGCGCCGTTATAATGGCAGACTCCGCAACATTGCAAGAGACTGATTTCCTTTTTAACCGTAAGTCAGATTTATCCGCCCCCATCGATACCCTCAATCTGGATGAAGTGGAGAAGGCAGCGGTGGTAAAGGCATTGCAGTTGCACGGTGGAAATATCTCGAAGGCAGCGGATGAGCTAGGGTTGACGAGAGCGAGCTTGTATAGGAGGATGGAGAAGTATGGGCTTTAGAATTTAATGATTTGAAGATTTATTCATTTGTTGATTTATTGACTTGAAAATTTAGGGAACACGATCAATGCATTTCAACCAGCGACAGATCAATAAATGAATCAATCAACAAATGAATAGATGGAAATAAACTGGCGTTCCCCCCTCATGACACGGCTGCTGATCTTTTCGGGAACGGTCTTCCTGTTTGGGTTCATTTTAGTAAGGGACACCAATATCATTATAAAGCTTGCCCTTGGGGTGGCCGTTGGATTTCAACTGCTTCGTTTTTCACATGTATGGAAAGAGATGGAAGGGCCGGCTGTATCGACTGCTCCTCTAGATTTCTCGTCGATCACATTTGATGAGGTCACGCAGTCGTTTAAGTCAACGTCGAAAGACCCGTATATCGTAGCAGAATGCGCAAGGATGACGGAAGCATTTAAGGTGACGCGTCAATCCAAAGCCGAGCGTGACTCTGATTACCAGTTCTTCCGCAACATTGTTCAGCACGTTGGGATTGGACTACTCACGTTTAAAAAAGACGGCAGCGTTCAGATCATCAACAGCGCCGCACGACGACTGCTTCGCGTGAATCAAATTCAGAATATCACGGAGCTTAATTATGCAAGTCCAACGCTGGTGGAATCGTTCCAAAAATTAAAGACAGGAGGACGTGAGCTGATACGCATTAAGATCGGTGACGACACCGTGCAGCTTTCTGTTTTTGCCATTGAGCTTACCCTTCGGGGTGAAGAGATCAAGCTGATCTCGATGAGTAATATCCAGAGTGAGCTTGAAGAAAAAGAGATGGAGGCATGGCAGAATCTTGTGCGCGTGCTTACGCATGAGATCATGAATTCAGTTACTCCTATCTCCTCCCTTGCCGGAACGGTAGAAGATGATCTGCTGCAACAGTTACAGAAAGAGTCCTTCGTAATACAACGCGGCGAGCTGGAAGACATGCATCTCTCCCTTCAGACCATCAGCAGACGCAGTGCAGGTCTGATCACCTTCGTAAAAGAATTCAGAAACCTAACGCAGGTGCCACAACCCCGACTGTCAGAGATGGCGATTGCGCCGTTGCTGGACGAGATGGCGATGCTTCACAAAAAAGAATTGATAGACCGCGGCATTGAGATTGAAGTGCGCACCGATCCACAGCAGCTAACAGCACTCGCCGATAAATACATGATCGAGCAAGTATTAGTCAATCTTATCAAGAATGCAATCCAGGCGTTTGATGAAGAGCAGACAGGCAAGAAGATCACACTTGCCGCCTACACCAGTGATAAAGGTCGGGCCATCATCAGCGTCACCGACAACGGTCCGGGCATTGATCCTGAAGCATTGGAGAAGATATTTATTCCTTTCTTCTCAACAAAGAAAACCGGTTCGGGTATTGGGTTGAGTTTGTCGAGACAGATTATGCGAGTCCATGAGGGGAGGATAAATGTGAAGTCGGAGGTTGGGGAGGGAACGGAGTTTCAATTGAGGTTTTGATGCTACCAATTAAATGGTGTAAGGTGCAAGGTGTAAGGTGGGACATCTGGAGAGCAGTTAGGATGCTTCATACCATTTGACCTTATAGCAGATCAAACGTGTAAGGTGGGGCGTTGTAGGGTGCAGATTCAAGATCCGATAACATTTATCTTATACCTTATATATCCTTGAAAGGCGGTCCCCTTTTCTCTTTCGTCTTTTCCCGTTACATTTGAATCTATGCAGGACATCCAAAGGAAAATCACATCAATTCTTACCGATAAGCTAGGTATTCCCGAATCGGAAATCACTCCCGACGCGAGTTTTGTAAAAGATCTTGGGATTGATTCACTAGACTACGCTGAGCTGGTAATGGAGTTTGAGCAAACCTTCGATATCAAAATTCCAGATGATGATGCAGAGAAGATGCAGACGATAGGACAGGCCGTATCTTATATACAGGGTAAAATTAAGTAAAAGATCAGGGGTAAGATGTATAAGGTATAGGGTGGAGTAGTCATAGCCAGCTTGGCTTCACTTTGGTGATTCTCTAAAAATGTCGATCTCAGACCTTTTCTGCATTACTTATATGCCTCAAGGTCTCTGAAGCTGGATACATACATGGTGGCTTTTGATTTACCAAAACCCACGATCCATTAGCGTGTTGTATATTTATAATAATGAAATCTATAATATCTCCACTGATCTTATCAATAACGCAGATCGTCGGATGCCATCAAGAAACAAATCACAGTTCCAATGCTGAGGATTTTGATAAATCAATTCTCGGAATCTGGACCGATGGATCAACCGAAAACGCGTCATTCAGAATTCAAAAAGATTCGGTATTTGATGTTGAGCATTTTACAACCACAAAATACGTTCAAAAAGAGGATTCAGTTTTATTTTATTATGAAGAAGGAATCTATCCCACCAAAGTCTACAAAACTCATAATGACACGTTGATCTATGAAGTCCGTGGTTTAAAAACAAAGTACTGGAGATTTAAAAATTAAACATCGCCCCTACAGGGCTTTACCCTTCCTCGTTAACATTATCAGCAGGTTTCGCCTGCCGCTGCAAAAACATCGGCCTCCCAAGGCCTGCCAAAAACCAACATCATACCTACTCTCCTTCATCACTGCCCATCACGAGAGAAGCGAGCGTTCGCGTGAAGGCTGAATTGCAGATCATAGATTATACATTTGCAGTCGCGCTCTACATTTCACGTTTGCCTAACAACCGCTACCAAACCCTACCTCTTCTTCTTCGAATACGGCACATACGGTTCTTTCAACTCAAACTGACTTCCAAGCCTTGTCATCTTCGCCGCGGCGGGACCAAGAAATATTTTAACGTCAGCAGGATTCTTTATTGGATGAAAGTACCAGCCGCCAAACTCTTCATTCCAAAAAACAATATACTTCTCATCCGAGACCAGCAGTACATCCATCTCATAAATCTCATCACCGTTCTTATCGAGGATGCCGGTAAACTGGAGAAGGATGTTATCCTTTTTATGTAGTTCGCCTTTGTTGCAATCAATGCTGTTCAGACGCATGAGTAGTTTGTGCTCAGTGTCCCAGGCTTTGAACTTTATTTTTCGGGGTTTGAATTCCGGGAGGTCAGGCATAATGTTTGATTGATTCGAGAGATTAAAGCTAGTTTAAGTTTCTCGAATTTTTAACACGGAGGTTCGCAGAGCTTTGCTTGCTTTTGCGTCAGATTTTGAGAACCAAAAAGCCGCTGTTTATTTGTAAAGTTCCCTTCACATGCCTTCGGCATTCATACGATTATGACGATTCTCTGTGTGAATTCCGCTGTCGAACTCAGTGGTCTCTGTGGTGAATGCATTAACAGCCTCTGCGGGAACCGATGATTTAGTAACTTTACTATTTCTATGCCGGAAAACAAGGTATTCTTTATTGTCAACAAATACTCGGGCACGGGTTTTCAGGATTCCATCGAAGGAAGGATCATTGATGCATGCGCGGAGTTTAGCCTTGAAGCGGTCATTGAGTACACAAAACGTAAAGGTCACGCGACGGAACTCGCACGCGATGCTGTTGGTGAAGGGTACTCCAGAATCTTTGCACTCGGAGGCGATGGGACCGTCAATGAAGTTGCCAAAGGAGTTGCCAACACGTTTGCCACGATGGGTATCATTCCCGGAGGATCGGGCAATGGTCTTGCGCGGCATCTACATATTCCTCTCGAAATTGAAGATGCGTTGAAATTGCTGGGCAAGTACAGTGTTATCAATATGGATACCCTGTACATTAATAACAACATCTCGGTCAACGTGTCGGGTATTGGATTCGACGGACATGTGGCAGGACAGTTTGGGAAGGATGGAAAGCGCGGGCTTATCGGTTATGGAAAACTAGTACTGAAAGAATTTATGAGTTTTAAGGAATTCCCTGTTGAGCTTCAGCTCGACGGACAACCCATTAAGCGTACTGCCTTTATTCTTGCGCTTGCCAATTCATCGCAGTTTGGAAACAATGCAAAGATCTCTCCTTTCGCTTCCGTCTGTGATCAGTTGATCGATGTTTGTTTCATTCGGAAAGTTCCGATCACACACGCGATAGGCTTTGCACAAAAAATGTTTAGCGGCCACATGGATCGCTCAGCTTTTGTGGAGACGCTACAAGGGAAAAAGATCACCATAGAATTTAAAGAACGTATGCCGTACCACATTGATGGCGAGGCGATGGAGCCAGCTTCGAAATTCGATATTAGTATTTCGCCGGGCTCGTTGAAGATGGTGGTGCCGGATGAACCCGGACTGAAGCCATAGGGCGGAGATCCACCTTCGATATTTGGTGTTCGACATAAAAATATGAGTCGAACAAAAAGCATCAAATGTCGAATGTCGAAGTCTTTTCTCGAACACCGTAAAAGTTTCTACAATACATTGGTGGTGGTTTTTACAAATTCCCCTTCCCTTGATTCAGGGCGAATCTGACTAAAATACCACACTCTCCGTTAGCAACTTAATTTCCCCCTCCCGTTTAAGAATAAGTTACACCAACCAATTCACAACCATATGAAAAAACTTACAACGCTTTTTGCCCTGATTCTGATGACAACCTGGGCAATGGCTCAGGGCTTGTCACAGCCGCCGAGCGGAGACAATCAAAAATCCAAAGTAATGCAATGGATTGGGCCTGTTCAGGTGAGCATTGCTTACAGCAGTCCCGATGTGCATGCGCCCAATGGAGACGACCGCAAAGGTCATATCTGGGGAGAACTTGTTCACTACGGTTATATCGATCAGGGATTTGGTCCCGCGAAGGAAGCGCCATGGAGAGCTGGTGCAAATGAAAATACGGTCATCACTTTTTCGCATGATGTAAAGATTGAAGGTAAGGATCTGAAAGCTGGCAGCTATGGACTATTCCTCGGTGTAGCAAAAGAAGGCCCTTCTACCTGGATCTTCTCAAAGAACACGTCCAGTTGGGGAAGCTATTTCTATGATAAAAAAGAAGATGCGCTGCGTGTTGATGTTGCGGCACAAGATGGTGCGTATACAGAATATCTCACGTATGGGTTCGAAGAGCGCAAGGCAAACTCAGCGACTGCCGTATTGCAATGGGAGAATAAGAAGTTCGCCTTCAAAGTTGAAGTTCCGAATGTGAACGAACTCTATGTTTCAAAAATGCGCGACGAATTAAGATCGAACGTAGGCTTTGATGCGCGCAACTTTACCGCTGCTGCACAATTCGCAGCTCAAAATAAGATGAATCTTGACGAAGCATTGGTATGGGCGAATACCGGCATGGATCCGAATCTTGGGGGCGTAGAAGATTTCAACTC
>JBBRFP010000055.1:0-8712 GCA_038241465.1 Cytophagales bacterium
ATTCAAACAGCCTCGAACAACTGATCCTACTCGAGGAAGCTGACAAAGCGTTGCCAGCCAGCGGAATCATAAAAAATAATCTTGGACTCGCTTATTCAAAACTAGGAGTAGAGGATCGGGCTTTTAAATATTTTTCAGAGGCAATTCAAACCAAAGAAGTAGAAGCATCTGCACAAATGAACCTGCTGGGTTTACTGGCGATAAGAGATGTGACGATTAATCCAGATTCGATTAATGACCTGACGAAGTCCGCTGAGACGCAAATAAGAAGCAACGCCATTGCAATTGCCAATCACCAGGGAACAATAATTGAGGCGCCGATTGAACTTCCAAAAGACTCGTTACTTGATTTATTTTCCGCTTCGATGATTGGTAATTATGTCACGAACCATATCAATCAGCCAGATACCGCATTTTTAGCAGCATGCATTTCAATTGCTCATAAAAAAGAAAACGCAGCCTACAGAGACATTATATTAATTCCTGCCTCACGGGCATGCTACGCATCAGGGCGGGTTAACAAGGCATTCGAATTATTAGAAGAGGTAGTCTTTATCAGTCTCAATAAGGATCTCCACAATACAACCCTCGCTTTATGGTCATTGGATCAGGGGAAAGCCACTGTTGCAATGAAATATTTACAATACGGGATGTCCAATAAAATTGCTCAGACATCGCTGGTGAATGCCGTGGCAGTGGCCGAAACGGGAAAGATGAATGAAGCCATTGTTGCGTGGGACACCCTTCGATCGTCAAAAGATTCATTGGTAAGATCGTTGTCAGAAAGCATGACACGCGTGCTGGCTGGCCCTCCGGCATGGTATCACGATTTTACCGAAAGAGAAAAGTACTTATATCTTCGCTATCGAATTTCGACCGACGATTCAATACAATTCTTCTTGCTGCTGAATCAAATTACGAATGAAGATCTCAAGGCGAAAGCAATACTCGATCGCTCTAAAAAATTGTTTGACATGGATGAGATCTCACAGGCCGCACGTGTTTATAACAAATTGCAAGGACTGCACCTGACTGACATGCAGTTGTTCTCAAAAATCAAATTCTTTGAATTAAGACTGTTTGCAGCACAGAACTTCTTGCCACTGGTTGAAGAGCAAATCAAAAAGGGTATAGTATTCGGTCCTTATCGTGAAACCGAAAATGCCTATTACAGTGCCGTGCGATCACTGGCAGCAGGAGATTCAGTACAGGCCGCAAAGGATTTCAGATGGCTGGCTCACAACAACTATTATTTTGATGAAGGAGTTGTCGCCGCTGCTGCTTTTTTTGAAACGTATGGTACCGACAGGCAGGAGCCGTACACAATACTCTCAGAAGCCATTCAGGTCAATACTGCTTCCGTAAAAATCCTGAAGGCGTATATTATCCTGGCTCGTTTAAAGGGCTACGATGATTATGCATTGGGTGCGTTTCAAACACTTCAAACGCTTTTATCGCCTACTGCCTTTAGCAAATTTGTTGTTGAAAATCAGCTTGCGGACTTGCGCCAGCAATGACCGTTATTCTTTACCTTTGCCCACCTCATTTTTGAAATCACTATGGATTTAAAGAAAGTTCCCCTTAATAATATTCACGAAGGCCTTGGCGCCAAAATGGTTCCGTTTGCCGGATACAATATGCCGGTGCGATATTCTTCGGATCTTGAAGAGCATATGACCGTGCGAAATGCTGTGGGTGTCTTTGATGTCTCTCACATGGGTGAATTCAATGTCTCGGGACCGCAGGCGCTTGATTTGATCCAACGAGTAACAAGCAACGATGCAAGTAAACTCATTGATGGCCAGGCTCAATATTCATGCCTTCCCAATGAAACCGGCGGTATTGTCGACGATCTTCTTATTTACAAAAGAAAAGACAATGATTACATGCTTGTGGTGAATGCTTCTAATATCGATAAAGACTGGAATTGGATTTCGAAATTCAACACCAAAGGAGCCGATATGAAAAACATATCGGATGACACATGCCTGTTTGCTGTGCAAGGCCCGAAAGCAGTATCGGTTTTACAATCATTAACAAAGACTGATCTTTCTAAAATTCCATACTATCATTTCGCATTGGGTGAATTTGCTGGTGTACAGAACGTATGCATGAGTAATACGGGCTACACGGGCGCGGGCGGATTTGAGATTTATTGTTCTAATGCAGACGGTGTAAAAATCTGGAGTTCAATTTTTGAAGCGGGGAAGAATGAGAATATAAAACCTATTGGCCTCGGTGCAAGAGATACCCTTCGATTGGAAAAGGGGTTTTGTCTTTATGGCAATGATATAGATGATACAACTTCGCCATTGGAGGCAGGTCTCGGATGGGTGACGAAATTCACAAAAGACTTTACAAACTCAGCAGCGCTAAAGAAGCAGAAAGAAGAGGGTGTCAAGCGCAAACTCGTCGGATTTAAAATGGTGGATAAAGGAATTCCGCGTCATGACTATCTGATAAAAGATGCATCTGGAAATGTGATCGGGAAGGTTACTTCCGGCACAATATCTCCTGTGCTCGGAATTGGCATCGGCCTGGGTTATGTGACGGTTGAGCATTCAAAAGCAGATACAGAAATTTTCATTGATGTACGAACAAAAGCATTGAAGGCTATGGTCAGCAAGCTTCCGTTGATCTGATCAATAGCCAATCTTTACAAATTCTTAAAATGAAATCAATCGACGTTTGCCTTAGTCCGGAGTTAATGCATTTGTATGATGTAAAAGATCGTACAGTGGTGGTGGTTGACATCCTTCGCGCCACATCGTGTATGGTGACAGCCTTTGCTCACGGCGTAGAAAGCATTACGCCGTTTGCTGATTTGACTGCCTGCCAGGCGATGAAAGGAAAAGGATACATTACTTCTGGCGAACGTGATGGAAAGAAAGTAGATGGTTTTGATCGGGGCAATTCTCCTTTTGAATACATGGGGCCCGACATAAAGGATAAGAAAATTGCGTTCACTACTACGAATGGAACTCAGGCGATTGAAAAAGCTTTAGGCGGGAAAAAAATAGTGATTGGCTCTTTCCTTAATTTATCGTCGGTTGTAAAATATTTGCTCTTCGGAGAAAACAGTGTTCTCATCATTTGCGCCGGATGGAAAGGCAAAGTCAATCTCGAAGACACTCTTTTCGCGGGGGCCATCATGGAAAAATTAAGGAACCACATCGAACCAGATTGCGATGCTCCGTTGGCCGCGCAACATCTGTACAACCTCGCCAAGGACGATATGGTGAAATTCCTCAGCAATTCATCTCATGTCAAACGCCTTCAGCGATTGGGTATTCAAAAAGATATTGAATTTTGTATGACGCCAGATCAGTATTCCATTGTGCCGGTGATGGCAGAGGGGAAGCTGACGATAAAATAGTAACAGGACCACCGGACCAGGATAATAGGATTCAGGGATTTTTTTTGAGCTCTTACAGTCCCTTAATCCTACCATCCTGTAATCCAGTTAATCCAAGTCCAGCTCCGGGATCCCCGCGTCTACTGTGCACGAAAATAAAGCAAAGAATTTTTTTTACATATCGGGGAAATTTTTACATTCGAAAATAAAAAAATAAAGGAAAAGCTTTTTTTCGCCAAGCATTCGACCCTTTCCGTCATCCCATCTCACTTCCTTATAGGACATTATAGAGACGTTGTAGGAACTTTACAGGAATCCCCGTTCTATGTCAGTTCGATGTTAGTTCGCTCGATGTTCGGTGCTTGCCTAAGTCCTTCCCACGTCAAGAGGTTTCACTCATTCCCAGGATTCTATCTTAAAAAATGGCTCTCTTTAAATTTCTTTATTAGTCGAAAGGTTGATCTGACTTTAAAATGATTGGCTATTTTACTGATTTGGCCCTTTTTTGCAAATCGCCTTTTTCAACCGTTTACGTCAAAATCCGTGTCATCTGACAAATAATTATGATATTTTACATGTCCTTAATAAATCCCAGAAAAATGAATATAAAAACCTTGCTCCTCTTCTTGATGCTTGGTACTTCGTCTTTGTTCGCGACGAATACGAGCGATACACGATTGCTCTCACAGCCAGCAGTGAGCGCCACCAATATTGCCTTTATCTATGCTGAAGATCTTTGGGTAGCGAACCTGGATGGCTCACAACCAAGACGTCTGACAGTCGATGAAGGTATTGAGTCAAACCCAATGTTCTCACCTGATGGAAAATGGATTGCGTTCAGCGCCCAGTACGATGGCAACACAGACGTATTTATTATGCCTGTTGAAGGTGGAGTTCCAATCAGACTTACATGGCATCCGGGTGCCGATAATGCAAAGGGATTCACTCCAGACGGAAAAAGTGTCCTGTTCACTTCACAACGATCGACATTTACAAACCGATATCAACAATTGTACACGGTGTCGAC
Organism: Cytophagales bacterium; assembly: GCA_038241465.1. GTDB lineage: Bacteria > Bacteroidota > Bacteroidia > Cytophagales > Cyclobacteriaceae > ELB16-189. The sequence continues at coordinate 4,383 of JBBRFP010000055.1, forward strand.
CAGCGGGGCCTTTCCGACCCAACTTGAAGTTCCCAATGCAACGGCTGCCTCTTATTCAGCCGATGGGAAATCAATCGCATACAATCCTTTGAGTGACGCATTCAGACAGTGGAAGAATTATCGTGGCGGCACCAATTCAACCATATGGATATTTTCTTTTGGAGATAAATCTGCTGTAAAGATTCCTCAACCTGAAAATGGACCTAATGATGCAGGCCCGTCCTGGATGGGCGGCAAGATCTACTTCCGAAGTGACCGTAATGGTGAGTTCAACTTATTCTCCTACGATGTCGCTTCCAAAGAGGTAAAACAACTCACTACGTACACAGACTTTCCGGTGATCAACATGTCATCCGGAGCAGGAAAAATCATCTTCGAACAAGCCGGTTATCTTCACCTGTTTGATCCTGCCACTGCAACCGCAAAGAAACTAACAGTGGGCATTGCTGCTGATCTTCAGGAACTGCGTCCGAGATTTGTAAAAGGTCAGGCGTACGTACGGAATGGAGGAATTTCTGCGACTGGCTCACGCGTTGTAGTTGACTTCAGGGGAGACATCATGACCATCCCGGCAGAAAAAGGAGATCCGCGCAATCTGACTCAGACGACAGGTGTTCATGAAAAATTCCCGTCATGGTCATCCGACGGTAAATCAATAGCCTATTTCTCAGATGCATCTGGCGAATATGAATTGCATGTTAAAGCACAGGACGGAAAAGGCGAACCAAAAATATTCAAGCTAAGCGGAACAGGATTTTACGCCTATCCAAAATGGTCACCGGATAGTAAGAAGATTACCTATGTGGATAACGGAAGAAACCTTTATCTACTCGATATCGCTTCAGGTGTAAGTAAAAAAATTGATGCTGACGAATTGTACATGCCGGGCGCTTTCCGCGAACAGTTTGGCGATTGGTCAAGTGATTCAAGATGGATCGTCTACACGAAAATTATGGGCACCAATTTTAAGAAGATCATGATGTACTCACTGGATCAAAGTAAAACTATCGCGGTAACCGATGGTCTTACCGATGCCTCAGGTCCGATCTTTGACCCGGGCGGTAAGTATCTTTTCTTCCTTGCTTCCACCAATGCCGGACCAGTGTTGAGCTGGTTTGATCAATCGAATAATGACATGAGGTCAACGAACTCTATTTATTTGTTGACCCTGCAAAAAGAAACGCTATCTCCTTTTGCAAAGGAGAGTGATGAAGAAGAGCTGAAGGCTGAAAAGAAAGAGCCTGTAGCGACCGATGACAAAACTAAAAAGGATACTCCGGTTGCTGAGAAGAAAGTTGAATCCTTCAGGATTGACTGGGAGGGAATACAAAACCGCATTATTGATTTTCCAATCAAGACAGGAAACTATTCCGACCTCAACATGGGTAAAGATGGAGAGCTTCTTTATCTGTCGCGTAAAGACGATGGCGCTGGATCCCTACATAAATATGACATGAAGAAACGTAAGGATACCGAAGTCATGGACCTTGATGGATATGAACTTTCCGCAGATGGCAAGAAGATGCTGTATGTGAGCGGTGCCGGAAAAACATGGGGAATCTCGGCAGCGGGCGAAAAGCCAGAAGCCGGCAAAGGAATCATAAACGTTGCTGATGTGCAGGTGAAGATCGATCCGGCAGCTGAATGGCCGAACATGTTCTATGAAGCCTGGAGAGTGAACCGCGACTATTTCTATGATCCAGGAATGCACGGCGCCGACTGGCCGGCGATGAAAAAGAAGTACGCGGTTTTCTTAAATGATCTCTCCTGCAGGAGTGATTTGAATACAGTCATTATCTGGATGTGCAGTGAATTAGGCGTTGGCCATCATCGCCTTACTGGGCCAGGAGAGAGGTTAAACAACCCGCCAGCTGTATCGGGAGGCTTGCTGGGTGCTGATTACGCTATCTCAAACAATCGCTACCAGATTAAAAAGATTTTCGGCGGGCTTAATTTCAATCCTAACCTTCGTTCACCGTTGACGGAACCGGGTGTCAATGCAATTGTTGGAGATTATATCCTTGCGGTGAATGGCAAAGACGTTGCTGCTTCTGAAAATCTCTATAAATTCTTCGAAGCTACTGCTGGAAAGATCGTTGATATGACCATCGGACCAAATCCAAACTATGTCGGTTCTCGTGTTGTGAAAGTCGTTCCGATAGACAATGAGAGTGCATTGCGTAATCGAGATTGGGTTGAAGGCAATCTGAAAAAAGTAACAGAAGCCACGAAGGGCCAGGTGGCGTACGTATATGTCCCTAACACGGCTGCGTTGGGGCATGAATATTTTAAACGATATTTTTATCCGCAAGCCGATAGAAAAGCCGTGATCATTGATGAGCGTTTCAATGGTGGTGGTCAATTAGCGGACTATTATATTGATCTTCTTCAAAAACCCTATCAGGCCTATTGGAACATGCGTTATGGAAAGGATCTTAAAACTCCAAGCGCTTCCATTCAGGGACCAAAGGTTATGATCATTGATGAAACCGCCGGCTCCGGTGGCGATATGCTTCCATGGATGTTTAGAAAATTCGGTGTGGGAACGATCGTTGGCAAGAGAACGTGGGGCGGACTCGTCGGAGTTCTCGGCTATCCTGAGTTTATTGACGGTGGAGGTGTCACTGCTCCTAATGTTGCCATCTGGACCAAAGACGGATTTGTTGTGGAGAATGTTGGTGTTGCTCCTGATATAGAAGTAGAGCAAGTTCCATCTGAGGTTATAAAAGGAAACGACCCTCAGCTTCAAAAAGCAATCGAAGTTGCGTTGAAAGAATTGGAAAAGAATCCGCAGGTTGAACCAACGAGACCGGCGTATCCGGTAAGGGTGAGGAAGAATTGAGGACGAAGCTGTAATCAGAAGTCATGAGTCATAAGTCATGAGTAACTCTATGAAATAAAAAACCCGGTCTGAGGTTCAGATCGGGTTTTTATTTACCAGCGTTAGATCATAAACAAATAAGCTATTCCCAATAGAAAAGCATGTCGTTTTCAATCCTCTCATTCAAATAAAGAATGATTCTGTCTTTCGTAAGATCGCCTGTTCTTGTAAGTCGGTCTGCAGAACCAAAAACGGGAGATTTAAAATTCAGTACGCCAAAGTCCAAAGTATAAAATAAAAACATTTCCTCATCCGCTGATTCCATATCGTCGTAGAGATATCTTACTACTTGATATTGTTTTTTATCTAGGTCATAACTTCTTATCGCAGAGAACTTCCATCTAGTTAAACTGTCATATTCAGGTTTTATTGGGAGCTTAATTTTTTCATCATAGGTTTTCTCTCTGAAGGTTGTCCTGTATGAAATTATTCTGAACGAATCAGTTACTAGGTTTGATAAGACTATTCTTTTCTTAGTATTCAGTTGTTTTGAATTCCGACTAATCAAAATGTATTCCAACTCCGCAGATGTCCTATGATCGCATGAAATCGCGAATAAAAAAAGAATAGCAAACAAAATAGTCAATCTCATTTTCCTTTTCAAATATCAATTGATCACTTCAGCTTCTCATTATTATGATGTCTGTCCTTATCCCTGATCGTTTTCTTCTCCATGTTCTTATGGAACGCTTCTGTGAGATTCACTCCCGTCTGATTGGCTAAACAGATCAACACCCACAACACATCGGCCATCTCTTCACCTAGGTCTTTTCCTTTATCTGATTCTTTTTCTGATTGCTCACCGTAACGCCGTGCCATGATGCGTGCCACCTCTCCTACTTCCTCCGTTAAGAGTGCAGTGTTCGTCAATTCATTGAAGTAGCGAACGCCATATTTCTTGATCCAGGCGTCCACGTCGAGTTGAGCTTGTTCTATTGTCATAACTATAAATTTTTTAACATATCTACACAAAGGTCAGAAGTCAGAATCGCATCCAAGTCAAAACTCTGAACTTTGAACTTTGAACTCTGAACTCTGAACTCTGAACTTTGAACTTTGAACTCTGAACTCTGAACTCTGAACTTTGATCTTTGAACCTACTGCAATTCCTCAAAATCAATATTCATGACTTCAAACCTACTCCATCCCACAAAATCAAAATGCCACCATTCGCTTCCGTTTACTTTAAACCCATTTTTCTGCATTACGTCAATTAACAGAGTCCTATTCTTTCTTATCTCAGGATCTTTCACCGGCGTTGATGGCCAGGCATCTTTGCTGAATGAATCGTATTGGGTCGGCATCGTTAACTCTTTCCCTGTCTTCAGATCAACGAGTGTCATATCGAGCGCACATCCCCGATTGTGACGGGAACCTTTGTAGGGTGAGGCGACGTAAGTGGTGTCGTGATACTCCTCATAAAATTTAACAGTTGCTGAATATGGACGG
>JBBRFP010000056.1:0-8622 GCA_038241465.1 Cytophagales bacterium
CCTGCTTGCGATAAAAGGGAAGAAGACAGTGGATGAGTTTCATCGTGAGCTTGGGCACATCATGTGGGAGTATTGCGGTATGTCGCGCAACTCAGCCGGTTTGAAGCTCGCGAAGGAAAAAATCCAGACGTTGAAAAAGGAATTCTGGACAAACGTCAACGTGCTTGGAGCGGGTTCTGAATTGAATCAGGAATTGGAAAAAGCCGGTCGCGTTGCGGACCTCATTGAACTAGGCGAGTTGATGGTGGACGATGCACAGAGCCGTTCTGAATCATGCGGTGGTCACTTCCGTGAAGAATCTGCGACACCGGATGGCGAAGCATTGCGTAAGGATGATGAGTTTGCGTATGTGTCAGCATGGGAATTTAAAGGTGAAAATGTTCAGGAGGAGTTGCATAAGGAGACGCTGGTATTTGAGAATGTGAAGTTGACTCAACGTAGTTATAAATAATCAAGCTAAAAGCGGAAAGCTGAAGCTCGGTTAGAATAGATAATTTGATTGATTTTTGAAACGTAGAATTGGTAAGACCCTATAATCAAGCTTTCCACTTTCAACTTTAAGATTATTAAAACATGAAAATAAATTTAAAAGTCTGGAGACAAAAGAGTAGTAGCAGCAAAGGTGATTTCAAGACCTACAAACTTGATCACGTTTCTCCCGATATGTCATTCCTGGAAATGTTTGACGTGCTGAACACGGATCTGATTAAAAAGAACGAAGAGCCAGTAGCATTTGATCATGACTGTCGTGAAGGAATTTGTGGGTCTTGCTCGATGTATATCAACGGCCATCCTCACGGACCTCAGCAAACGACCACGTGTCAGTTGCACATGCGTACATTCAACGATGGCGATACGATCACAGTTGAGCCATGGAGAGCAAAAGCATTTCCGGTTATAAAGGACCTTGTTGTGGACCGCTCAGCATTTGACAGGATCCAGCGGGCAGGTGGTTTTGTGTCAGTAAATACGGGTGGTGTTCGCGATGGTAACGCCATACCCATACCAAAGCAAATAGCGGATGAGGCGATGGATGCCGCGCAGTGTATCGGATGCGGTGCGTGCGTAGCGGCGTGTAAAAATGCTTCCGCGATGTTATTTGTTGGAGCAAAGATTTCTCAGTTCGCATTGCTACCACAGGGAAAGCCTGAACAAAAACAGCGCGCGGAAAAGATGGTTGCACAGATGGATGCCGAAGGATTTGGTTCTTGTACCAATACCTATGCCTGTGAGGCAGAATGTCCAAAGGGAATTCAGGTCACTAATATCGCCCGGATGAACAGGGAGTTTTTTGTAGCGAAGCTGACTTCGTACGAGGTGGAGGTTAGTGGGGGGGATTAAGTTTCGATAGGAGTTAAGGATATTTGTAAAAGATGAAAAGTAGTAAGTGAAGAGTAATGGTGGTCTTTTTTCTAAGATCACATTATTCACTTTAAATGCTCGTGCAAAAGCAAAGATCCATTCTAGCCGCGCAAGGCAGCGAAAATCTACGTTCATTATAGTGATGAGTTATTCGATAAGGTTTAGTGGTTCCCGGATACCCTGGAAGTACGAAAGGACGCAAACAATGAGTGTATTGGCCGGCTATAAGCATCTCTGATAAAAATGCAGAGGGGAATTTTATATCTTATCTTTAGTTGGCGGCAGTGTAGTCAACACGCAAGTGGAATGGACAAAAAAAATCGACTTTAATTAAATCTGAGAAACGTGAAAGCGACCAAATTATCTCTCATCACGCTGGTGACTCTAATGTTGGCAATAGGATGCAAAGAAAGAAGGCCATCTTTTGAAGCTCCTGTTTTGAAGAACATTGGCAACTACAATGTTTCAGTGACAACCGGGTCAAAGTATTCTCAAATGTTCTTTAACCAAGGAATCATAATGGCCAATAGCTTCAATCATGCTGAGGCAGAGAGGTCATTTCGTGAGGCGATCAGACAGGACTCCACATTTGCAATGGGTTATTGGGGAATCGCTTACGTGTTGGGTCCAAATTTCAATTCAGTTGATAACATGGGCACCGTTAACGAAATAAGAAGATCAGTCACAAAGGCAGTTACTTTAAGTAAAGACATATCGGCTTGGGAGAAAGCCCTTATAAAGGCAATTGAGATAAAATTTCCGATGGACACAACGGCAACGGATGGAGAAGGCTTTACGAGTTCGATGAAGGAAGCATTTAACCGTTTTCCTGACAATTCATTTGTTGCAACACTTTATGCTGAATCGGTTATGAATTTGCACCCGTGGGACTTTTACACACACAAAGGCGGAGAGCCGAGACCTTGGACTCCTGAGATTGTTTCACTGCTTGAAAAAGTAATTTCGATAGACCCTGAAAATCCGTTGGCAAATCATCTTTATCTCCATGCTACAGAGGCAAGCCCTGATGTTGAGAAAGCATTGATTAGTGCAGAAAGATTGAAAACATTAGTTCCTTCTGCAGGGCATTTAGTTCATATGCCGTCGCACATCTACATCAATACGGGAGATTACCATGAGGGTTCGATTGCCAATGAAAAGGCAGTGGTGGCCGACAGCATTTATATCGCTGAGTGTCAAGCGCAAGGGTATTATCCCCAATTGTACTATCCTCATAACTATCATTTTCTGGCAGCCACTGCTGCATTTGAAGGAAGAGGCGCACGATCTATTGAAGCGGCCTATAAAACTGCGAGTCTAATTGACAAGAAATATCATCATGAGGCAGGATACGAAACGGTGCAGCACTATTTGACAATCCCGTATCACGTTTTAGTAAAGTTTAGTCAATGGGAAAAGATAGTTACACTTCCCAAACCAGCAGATGACTTGATTTACCCGACCGCTGTATGGCATTACTCAAGGGGAATGGCAAATGCCAACTTGGGTAAAATAGAAAATGCAAGAGAGGAACTTAAGCGGCTGAACGAACTGATAAAGTCACCCTCCATTTCTGAACAGTATGTATGGGGAATCAATAAAGTTACTAACGTGTGTACACTATCATCAAAAGTTTTGGAAGCTGAATTGAATTTAAAAGCTGGAAAGTACAAGGAAGCAATTAAACTACTCACGGAAGCTATTGCATTGGAGGACAGTCTCAATTATAACGAGCCTCCAGATTGGTTTTTCTCTGTGCGCCATATTCTGGGAAATGTGTTTTTAGAAATGGGAGATTATAAAGCGGCTGAGAAAGTTTATAAGGAGGACTTAACCTACTGGGCAAAAAATGGATTCGCACTAAGTGGATTATTTGAGAGTTTAATTGGACAAGGAAAAGTAAAAGAAGCTGAAGAAGTAAAAATAGAATTTAAGAAAGCTTGGAACCTTGCTGATTCAGAACTGAAGGGATCAATGATTGACCCTGACAAGAGAAAGAACTTGAGTTTGAAGATTGACAAGGATTCTCCGAATACTCTGGTTTACTTGGCAAGTTCATTTTGTATGACCAAATAGAGAATGAGATCGGGTTATGGCCTGACCCTCTAACAAAATGCATGCGCCAGAGACTGGGCCTACTTCAATAAGAATGTTAATGAAAGTATTTCTTAAGGCACTTCTTTTGCTCGCGATTATTTACTTGCTACTCGCCTGTAAAGAGGATGATAAGAATTGCCCGCAGGGGCAGATGCTGCTTGATTCTTTCAGCGATGGCACAACTACGTATGTTCTTGGAACTGATGGCAAAGCGTATTCTCAAAATGCTGATGGGTGTCAATTTATTGAACAATACTTCGATCCCAATTTTCTGAACTCAAATTATTTGGTTAAGGGATCCAGCATTTATCAATATGCCAATGCTACAGAGCTGGTAAAGATCAGGCAACACATCGAAGAAAATTTTGAAGGGTATACTAAATTCGTTGGCCTTTTTATGAATAGTATTACTGATACGTTGAAGAATTGGAATGACGTGGTCTTACAAAGTCCGGCGAATCCATCCGTTCAAGATTATGTGGCGCTTCGAAAATGCCTGATGAACGAAACGTGTGATTTCAAAGATAATAGAATTGACTTCGCTTCTGATCCGACGACCGTTACGAATACGTGTTTGAAATTTACATCATTCGCACCGACGCCTTCCATGGTGACTTCGAAGTCGTCTATTGAAAACGCTATCCTCTTTGTCGATAAAGCGGATGAAATTTGGTATCAAGCCGATTATTATGTTCAGGAGGGCTTTCCCACTACTATCGTGGATTTGGAGAATAAATGGTTCAATTTATCGCCGGGCATCCGATTGATTTTTGACGACCAACAGTCCTTGGCGGTTGAATTGAAGTATGGACCGAAACCATATTACAGGCAATCGGAAGTGAAGAAGGTTATTTTTCCCATGAAGCAATGGGTCCGTGTTAAAGTATATTTTTTTATGGATGAAGGAAGTGGTGGCAAAATCAAAGTATGGCAAGATGGTGTTGAGATTATTAACTTAACAGGCAAAACGTTGCCCACTTCCAATTCAGTTCAAACCAATCTGGAGATTGGGATAACCGCCACTGCCCGAAACACTGTGATGTTCATGGATAATATCGTTTTTGATGTTGTCCACAATTGATAACGTGAATTCCATATGGGTTTTCATTAATCTTCATGCAACAACTGTGCGGGCTGTTTTAATCAGCATCTCTACACTTGAAATTTATGAGTGATGAAATCTGACGGCTGTCAACCCTGGTTATCACTTGCTAGGGTGAGGTGCTGTTTGAAAGTTCATTTTTATGAAAAGCCCTTTTCAATCATTTAACTTTTCAGAATCTACGGAGCGCGTAGCGTCTTTTTTTAGAATCGATATTGATTAATCAGCGTGCTTCTTTTCATTTTTATAAATTACTCACTCTTGCAAAGTGACGCCCCACCCATTCTTCCGCCGGAGTTTGCGTTGGCTACAGCTGTTCCAATATTTCCAGCTACCAATATTATATCTCTTGAAGGACCTGTCTCTCCTAAATGAATCTTCACACAGGCATTCATTTGGACTAATCGCTGATAGTTGATTATTGATTCGTTGGCGAGGCGGTTAAAAGTAGTTTCGCTTTTACCTGTTTGGCCAATAACCGGGTTCATCAGCAAGGCAACATCGGCGCCGGTGGTGGTAATATCTCCTAGATGAAGGTGAACTGGGTATTTTGCATCACCATCGGTGCCGGATAATTGTACGATCGCACTAATCTTTCCGTCCTTGCGCTCCTGAAATACTACCGAACCTGATACGGCATATTGTGAGCCGGGTTGCAATGCGTAGGTAGTTTCAGTGCCTGTAAGTTCAGAGACTATTTCACTCTTCTGGCAACCTGCCATCAACCCTACGATAACCAACAATTCGAGAAGTTTTTTCATAACCATAAAATTTTAATTAAAAATAGTTAATAGTTCCCGAAGATTTCTCTTAGTGTCACACGCCTTGTTGTCAAGCATATGAGGCGTCCGATCCGTTTGACGAAATCAGCGGAAACCGTCAAAAATTACCCCAATTACAATTGTTTTATTTATTTCTCCATTTCTGGCATGAATGTGGTTTATTTATGGATTAAACAACGCCTGTAAAACGAATTGCGGCCTTTTTTCGTGTGTGAGTGGATGACAATAACTGAGTTTGATGACGGAAAGAGGATGTTTTTTAGTTTTATAGGGCAATGACCCCTTAATTTAATCCGTTGAAAAAATTACTTTTTATCGCATTGATTGTTGTGAGCTGTAGCCCTGCGGCTACACAGAGCAAGTCAAAAAAGAAAGGCAAAGACCTCAATCCTAAACCGGCCTGGTTGACGACAAAACCACAGACGGATCAATATTACGTAGGCATTGGCCATGGCACGAAAGACGGTACTAGCAATTATGTTCAGGAAGCAAAAAAGAGCGCACTCGAAGATATGATCTCTGAGATCAAGGTGAATATTTCTTCCAGTTCATTGCTCACATCGATCGATCAGAACAAGGAATTTAAAGACAAGTATGAGCAGATCATTCAGACCACTGCTGCCGATGAGATTCAGGAGTTTGAATCTGTTGACTCATGGGAAGATCCTGCCAATTATTGGATTTATTACAGGCTATCGAAGCAGCGCTATCGTGAAATAAAAGATAAGGAGAAGCGTGACGCTGTGACACTGGCGTTTGATTTTTTCAACAAGGCAAAAGAATCCGAAAAAGCTAATAACTCCATTCAAGCGTTGACGTTTTATTACCAGGGATTCCGGGCAGTTGAAAAATATCTTGCTGAGCCTATTACGGTAAAATTTAACGACAGGGATATTATCCTGACAAACGAAATCTATGCAAGCATGCAGGAGATACTTGACAACTATCAGATCACGACAACACCTTCACAACTTTCGCTGAATCGTCGCTTGGCAGCAAGTAATATTTCTGTTATGGCGAAGGCGATCGATAAAAAGGCAAAAGCACCGCTTGCAGATCTTCCGCTGAAAGCTGCCTTTGATAAAGGTTCTGGCGATGTGTTTCCAACTTATAAAACTGACGCATCGGGCCAGGCTAAGATATTACTAACTAAAATTGGGTCAAGGGATCTGGAGCAAACGGTAGGAGTGAGTGTTGATTTACTCGCATTTGCAGGACAGGATCCTTCTGAGATATTTAAGTTGATCTCAACAAAAATGACGGTGCCCAAAGCAAGTATTTTGCTGGCGGTGCAGCGTCCACTTGTGTACATCGTGTCTGTTGAAAAAAACTTTGGTGTGGTGAAGGCAAACCAACAAGTCACGAACAAGATCAAGAATTTCCTGACCAACGCTGGATTTGAATTAACGGATCAAAAAAATAAGGCGGAGCTTAAAGTTGATATTTCCACAGACTCGGAAAAAGGGGCGGTTTCCGGAAGCATCCACATAACGTATGTGACAAGCGTGATACGCGTAAGCACGGTGAAAGACGACAAGGAAATTTATGCAACGACATTAGAGCGGATCAAAGGCTACAGCCTGGACTTCGACCGCGCAAGTCAGGAGGCATATAATAAATCACTGGAAACGCTGGACAAGGAAAAACTGCCCGAACTATTAAATGCGATTTTGCAGTAGTAAATGGGTTTTTTGTGGATTTATTAAGAAAATTCCTTTAATAGAGACTGTGGCCTGTAAATTGCATTCATTACCTTGCACAACAAATTTGAACATAAATGAAATAGCTTATTCAAAAACGTGCATAACGGTGTTGTGAAAAGCTGTTTACTGGTCCCCTAAAAAACAAATTATAAAAACAATGAAAAATCTAATTCGTCTGTCGTTTGTAGTAGTAATGGTAGCTGCGGTAGTGGCTGCAGGGTGTAAGTCCAAGAAGGCTATGCCAAGTGGAGAAACTGAAGTTACAGTGCCTTGTTCAGGCCCTGATTTCTTTACCAATGCCAAAGTTTTTAGAGCCAACTCCATTGGAGAAAGCATGGACCAGGTAACTTCCAAAAAGAAGGCACTTACCAATGCACGTAATGAACTGGCACAGTCTATTCAGACTACTGTGAAGACAGTGACTGATAACTATACCAACTCACGGTCTATGGACAAGAAGGAGGCATTGGAGCAACGCTTCGAACAGTTGAATCGCGAAGTTGTTGAACAGACACTTCAGGGTGTCAAGACAATCTGCGAAAAGCTTGTTCAGACAAAAGATGGTAACTACAAGACTTATGTAGCAATCGAATTGTCAGCAGATGAGCTCGTGAAACAATACAACGAGCGTCTTTCAAAAGACGATCAGCTGAAGATCGATTATGATTACGAAAAGTTTAAAGATACGTTCAACGCTGAAATGGAAAAGAAGAAGAACGGTAACTAATCCGAATCGACTTTTCTAAGAAACGCCTCGACTTATTCGGGGCGTTTTTGTTTATTTAGACTTAATTTGGTGATTCGATGATTTGTTGATCGCGGATCATTACTGAATTACCGAATCAAGCAATCAACATCATGGCTGGTTATAGTGAAACACCCCTGCTCAAAAAACTTGGTATCAAGCCCGATACCAACATCCTGATCATTGGTGAACCTGCTTCTCTTTGGAATGACCTGGGACCACTACCGCAAAACGTTTCAATCAAAAAAAAATTAAGCAAGGAACCCTTTGACTTTATTCATTTTTTTGTGAGAGAGAGAAAGGTCTTTGAAAGGGAAATTTTGAATCTTAAAAAAGTGCTACAGCCTAATGGAATGATTTGGGTCTCATGGCCTAAGAAATCTTCAAAAGTCGTTAGCGACATGGATGAAAATGTGATCCGAAATTTCGCTTTAAAAAACGGATTAGTGGACGTAAAGGTGTGCGCGGTGGACGCAGTTTGGTCGGGGTTGAAATTGGTGATACCCTTAAAGGAGCGACCTCGAGTGTAGTGCCTGAATGATAAGCTCAGAGTTCAGACTTTGTGTCCACCTTGAATCCAACTTTGAACTTTGAACTCTAATGTATCCCCAACGATCGTTGTATCCCCTCTAACGATTGTCCCTTCGTTTCCGGCAACACCTTCCAGGCAAAGAATAAATGCAGGAACATCATCGCGCTAAAAAATGTAAATGCGTAAGCACCACCAAGTTCAGATGATTCGGCAAATATTGGGAAGGTCCATGAGATCGCTGCTGCCATAACCCAGTGCGTGAAGCTTCCCAGGGTCTGTCCTTGTGATCGCACTTTATT
>JBBRFP010000057.1:0-8596 GCA_038241465.1 Cytophagales bacterium
AGCACACAGGTACTAGCGCAGCTAACGATTAATTCTGCCCGTCAGGAGATCAACAAAAATATTATTACCAAAAATCTCTTCGTAGAGTCTATCTGGAACAAGGATCATATTGATCTTGGTTTCGACATCGATCAGGTCGGGTATGATAACTCTGTTCGTTTGCGTTCAGAGATCGACTTTCTGAAAGACAGTACCAAGATCAAAATACTTCCCTCCGTCATTAAGCTCCTAGGAAATAACTGGACGTTCAATGATAGGAATTATACTCTTACCAACGGAAAAGAATGGGTAATACATGAACTGGGATTAACCAATGATGCTCAATCAATCATGATCGATGGCTCCGTTTCACACAATCCTGAGAAAGCTCTTCAAATCGACATTAATAATTTTGACCTATCATTCTTCAATTTCTTCAGCTCCGAAAAATTCAAGGGCCTTCTGAATGCCCATGTAAAGCAAAGGGATATTTACTCTGTGGGCTATTTCGAAAATGTGATCAGCATTGACTCATTGATCATTAACAACTTCTTTGTTGGCGAGATAAAGGGCAACACGGTACGCGATCCAGAAACAGAGCACTACAATATTGATCTTACCATTGACAGGTTAAAGAACCGAATCGTAGACATTAAAGGGTACTACGATCCAAAAGACAAAGAAAGCCCGCTTCACACCAAGGCAATTCTCGAAAAAGCTAACCTTAAATTAATAGAGCCTATTGTAAAAGATCTTTTCACAAATCTTGATGGAACCGCTACCGGCGTGTATGAAATACAAGGAACATTCTCCAATCCGGACATTTCGGGAGAAGCAAAAATTGACGACGGACGTTTAATGATTAATTACCTCCGAACAACGTATGACGTTACCGGCACCGTCGGTATTACGCATAAAAAAATAAACTTTGATGATTTCGTTCTCACGGATCCTTTTAAAAATAAAGGTCGTTTAACAGGTTATATCGAACACCGCAGCTTTTCAAAAATGCGAATCAATCTTGACGCATCGTTTACCAATTTTCATTTGCTGAATACAACTGCAAAAGATAATGACCTGTTTTATGGTCAGGCATTTGCCACCGGATCGTTGAACATTTTGGGGCCAGTGGCCAATCTCAAGATTTCCGCTACAGCGAGATCCAACAAAAATACGCGGTTATCCATTCCGGTTGGCGGGAGCTCTTCACAAGACAGAAAAGACTTTATCGAATTTACCAACTTCACAGACAGCGTTCAAAAGAAAGTTGACACTAAAAAAATCTATAAAAAGGAATTATCAGGACTTGCTCTTGATCTGAATATTGAGATGACACCCGATGCTTACACAGAAATAATCTTCGATATAAAATCAGGCGATATCATTCGTGGAAGAGGCAATGGAGACCTTCTACTGCAAATAGATACAAAAGGAGATTTTAATATGTTTGGCCAGATTGCTTTTACTGAAGGCGCGTATAATTTTACACTGGCTGATGTTATCAATAAGGAATTTCAGATTCAGCCCGGCAGCACCGTGACATGGTTTGGCGATCCCTATGAAGCCACACTAAATATTACAGCGAGCTATCGGCAGCTCACATCACTTGGGCCCATATTCAGTAATCAGGCATTGATCAATGATCAGAATTTAAAACGTCGGTATCCCGTTGAAGTATTGCTCAAACTGGAAGGCCCAATGCTTTCGCCGCTTTTTAGCTTTGACCTTGACGCTAAAAACCTTCCCAGTGTTGTAATGGCAAGCACAGGCGAAGCGGTCAATCTCAAGCTTGACTTCAATGCCTTTAAGGCCAAACTTGATGAGCAGGAGTTAAAGCGTCAGGTATTTAGCCTGATCATCCTTCGCAAGCTTTCTCCATTGGATGCTTTTGATACCGGGGGCTCTGTCGCCAGCAGCGTAAGCGAACTTCTTTCCAATCAATTGAGCTACTGGCTGAGTCAGGTGGATCAGAACCTGGAAGTAGATCTTGATCTCGGCAAAATGGATCAGGAAGCCTTCAATACATTTCAGCTTCGACTCTCCTACTTATTCTTGAATGGTCGGTTGCGTGTAACCCGAGATGGGAATTTCGGCAACAATCAAGCAACACAAAATCAGATTTCCACCATCGCCGGCGACTGGACTGTGGATTACCTGCTGACACCCGATGGAAAATTCAAAGTAAAGATGTACAGCAGATCAAATGTAAATCAATTACAAAGCACGTTTAATAGCCAGACAACAGCGATCACTACCGGTGCAAGCTTAATCTATACGCAAAACTTTAACACATTCAAAGAATTGCTGATGTCCTCACGAGCGAAGCGTAGAAGAGAACAAGAAGAGAATCCCACCAACGACGAATCCGCAGAAGATGATAAAGGAGGCAATTAAATCGCTTCTAACACGCATCGACGCACCAGGGAAAAGGATTAAGAATGTTCTTATCTTTTCCTTTGGAGTCTATACTTTCCTCATGCTTGCACTTGGATATGCATGGTATTCAAAACAGTGGGGAAATTCATTTCATTTTTTCGATGACGCCGCGGAATGGAAGCAGATGGATAAGTTTGCTCATTTCCTCTGGTCGTTTCATGTGAGTGTTGCTGCGACGCGATTATTATCCTGGGCGCAGGCCAACGAGAGAAGATCAATCCTGTTTGGAACGGCAATGGGATTTCTCTTTGTATCCTCCATCGAGATCTTTGACGGTTTCTCACAGAGCTATGGCGCATCCTTATACGATATACTTGCTAACGCAGCAGGCTGTAGTGCTTTTATTGCACAGCGAATATTTTTCAAAAAGATCATGGTTTGGCCTAAGTTCTCGTTTCATCCCACTGCCTTTGCTCCGTTGCGACCTAACATGCTTGGCAATGGATTTTTGGAGGAAGCTTTGAAAGATTACAACGGACAAACCTTCTGGTATAGCGCTAATTTTAAGATCCTTTCACTCCCATCTTGGCTTACGGTTGCGATAGGCATTGGAGCCGAAGGGATGGTGTATAGCCGTGACGCCGAAAATGAACTGATCAACCTGTCACCCTACCGGAAGTACTTTCTGTCGCTTGATCTTAATCTTTCAAATATTAAAACCTCTTCGAAATTAATGGGCTACGCAGTACGCATTCTGAATATCATTAAGATCCCTGCCCCTGCCATTGAATTTTCGAGCGAAGGAATAAAGTTTCACCCGATCTATTTCTAACTACGGTTCCCGCTAATTAAAAGCCCGCAGATTTTAGAGAAGTGCTAAAAAAGGCGGTCTGCAAAAATCCGTGGGAAAATGTCGCCTAAATTCTTACTTTCAACAAAGTTTAAAGAACCTCAACCGAAATCGCTATGGACTTCACCGCCTTTATGAAAAAATATGCCGATCAGATCAATGGTCAGTATATCGAATACAATAAAACACTATCCGTGATCATCGTACCTGTATCAGGTAATCGCTTTCAAACGGTGATGGGAAATATCAAACAGAGCACGTTATACAACCGGAAGGTGATTACGCTTACTTCAAAGGTGTGCCCGATGACTGATGCAATTGACTTTAAAATGCTGCTGGAGCAAACGGCGTTCTTCAACTACTGTCGCTTTATGATCAGCGAGAATTATTTGCAAGTGGAAGCAGTCTCTTCTTTAGACGGGGCGTCGGAAGATGATATTAAGGAGATGCTGACGGAAGTAGCAAACCTGGCGGATCAGTACGAGATGAAGCTAACGGGGGCGGATATTCAATAGAAGTTTGATGGTAAATAAATTAAAAAAATAGCCAGAACATTTCATCAATGTTATTAATCCACAACCGAGGTCTTTGAACCCACTACTGGCTTTCGATCTTTAATTTCTATCTTCGCACCCGCAAGCTGCTTTATCGCTTCTCCGACTCGTCGGGGGGGAGGAAAGTCCGGGCAACATAGAGCATCGTACTTCTTAACAAGAAGGTCTTGAAGCAGACTTTGTCGCTTCAGGAACAGAAAGTGCCACAGAAAACAGACTACCCCTGTAGCACGTGTTGCTACGTGGGAAAAGGTGAAAAGGTGAGGTAAGAGCTCACCGCGCCGGTAGTGATACCGGTGGCAGGGTAAACCTTACGAGTTGAAAAGCCAAATAAGTGGCGCCCATTTATGGAATAGCGGCTCGTTATTGCCCTGAGAAGTCGGGGCAGCGTCACGGGTAGGCTGATAGAGTCCACCAGCGATGGTGAGGCCAGACAAATGATAAAGCTCGACAGAACCCGGCTTACAGGCTTGCTTTTTTTTTACATGAAACCTGTTGCGTGAAAGCGCGGCAGGTTTCACTATTTTTACTCCATGTCAAAAATCCTGATCATCGAAGACGAAGCGAGCATCCGTGCTGTACTCAAAGAAATTCTATTAGACCAAAAGGAACTAAAGCTAGAGGTAGATCAGGCAAAAGACGGTGCGGAAGGACTTCAATTGCTTGAGACTAATTCCTACGACCTCGCCTTCTGCGATATCAAGATGCCGAAGATGGATGGCATGGATGTGCTGCAAAAAGCAAAAGAGAAAAATATAAATACACCGTTCATCATGATCTCCGCACATGGCACTACCGAAATGGCAGTCGACGCGATAAAAATGGGTGCGTATGACTTTCTTCAGAAGCCACCGGATCTCAATCGTCTATTGATCACCGTACGGAATGCGCTCGACAGGAACTCACTTGTAAAAGAAACTAAATCACTTCGCAAGAAAGTATCGCGCAAGTATGAAATGATCGGCGAATCACCGGCACTCGAACGCGTAAAAGAGATGATCGATAAAGTTGCACCCACGGAAGCCCGTGTGTTGATTACGGGAGCTAATGGAAGTGGTAAGGAATTAGTTGCACGGTCTATTCATGAAAAGAGTAACAACAACGAAGGGCCTTTTGTCGAAGTGAACTGTGCCGCCATTCCAAGTGAGCTAATTGAGAGCGAATTGTTTGGTCACGAAAAAGGATCTTTCACCTCCGCCATCAAACAACGCATAGGAAAATTTGAGCAGGCGGAAGGAGGCACGTTGTTCCTCGATGAGATCGGCGACATGAGCCTTTCGGCGCAGGCAAAAGTATTACGCGCGCTGCAAGAAAATAAGATTACACGCGTAGGGGGCGACAAGGATATTTCCGTCAATGTGCGGATTCTCGCGGCGACCAATAAAAACCTTAAGAAAGAGATTTCTGAATCCCGCTTTCGCGAGGATCTGTATCACCGACTTGGCGTCATCCTCATTGACGTGCCTGCTCTTAAAGACCGGAAAGAAGACATTCCATTACTGGTTGAAAAATTTCTGAAAGATATTTCGGAAGAATACGGTTCGAAGAAAAAAGAAGTGGAGCCTAAAGCTATAAAATTACTGGAAGCCCATCCATGGGAAGGGAATATCCGAGAACTACGAAACGTAATTGAAAGGTTGGTAATAATGGCCGGCGAGGTAATCCGGCCAGAAGACGTAAAGAAGTATCTTTAATTTAAGTGCCAGACACCCCAAGGCGTCAAACACCGACTAGATCTTATTCTCGCTCTTTTTAACCTCTTTTTTGCTATACGTCGGGCAGGTGTACTGGCTGCACGATGTCGCAAAAAAGGCGATAAGGGCGATAATGGCTAAAATTCTTTTCATAAACTGTTCTGGTTAGGGAGAAACAAAATTAAGAATCTGGGTCTGGTTCACAAGCCGGACGTAAGTTTTTGTCACTTTGTCGAGAAAAACGTTCACTCGACCATGAGGTTACAGCCCCTTACATCGCTGTTATCCATCCTTCCAAGTACCTCAAGGTGACCACTCTTGTCCATTCTTCCTAAATCCTGAGTTTCAATAAAGGAGCAAGTACTGAAATTTGCCAGATCAACCACATTTATGATGCCGGCTGTACGTTTTTCGATGCCAAACGGATCATTAACTTCCCTCAAAATCACCCTCATCGATGCGGGAAAGTGAAACAATCCTCTTCCAAAAGAGTAGGCCTGCGATAGCAATTCGGTCATTCCATACTCAGAATACACTATTTTAACATTAAACCGGTTGCAAAGCGTTTTATGAAACTCCTCGCGGGTTATCTCCTGCCTTCTCCCCTTCATTCCACCTGTTTCCATAACAATGCAATGACTCAGGTCCAGCTGATATTGTTCTGCAAGGTCGAGAAGAGCAAATGAAACGCCGATTAGCAACACCTTTCTGTTACCTCTCAATTGCTTCAATTGGGTGACCAACCGCTCAAGGTCGTTAAGATAAAAACCTGAAAATGAAGAATTACTCTCCTTTATGAAGTGATTTGCCATCGCTACAAGCGAAGATCCCGTCCGCTCGAGATACGAAGGGAGGAGGCACAATACATGAAACTGATCAAGAGCACCAAAGAACGATTCAAAGATAATCTGGCTATGATGGAGATAAAAGTTGAGCGATTGAACCCCATGCTTGCTGACCTCCTGGCCGGTGGTACCACTACTGGTGAATGTGGTTTCTGGTTTCCAGTATCCTGAGGCAATGGTATGAGACTTGAAAAACCCTATTGGCAGAAAGGGAATTTGATTGACCTTGCTGATTTTCGATGGTAATACCCCGAGATAAGTGAGGTAATTTTTGTAAACTTCGTTGTTAAGCGCCTGGTAGTGAAACTGTTTAAGTGCAATTATTTCAAATGATTTGTCGTTTACAGGATATAAATCCTCTGTAAAACTTTCAAAAGTCTCCAAGCGGTTACAATTTTACGGATTGGTAAATGTATAATAAATGAAGCTGACTGGGAATTGGTTGATTTTGTGTGTGGTTGTGGGAACGATGATCCTGGGTTCGTGCTTTGATCCACCTACCTATTCCAATATTCCTGGGATTGAGTTCAATGATCTATATTTTGCCAAGGGAACACTGACTGATACATTAAGCGTTTCCATAAAATTCAAGGATGGCGATGGAGATGTTGGCTTGGCGCAAGGTGATACCCTCTCCCCTTATAACAACAAGTTTTACTACCGACTGTCGGATAATACGCTTTTAAACTATAAGCAGAAACGTACTAATCCGAATTTTGATACCCTTCCTGCTTATGTTAAGCCATACTATTGCACTAACTGGGAGATCAGAAGCATCAATAAAAAAATAGATACCCTTTACTTTCGAACCAATCAGAATTATTACAACATCTTCGTTGATTTCTATATTCAGAATGGTCAGACACTAGAATACGAACTTTTCGATCTTGAAACACAATTTGCCGGTGCCAACTGCGGACTTACCTACGATGGAAGGCTACCCGTATTATCGAAAGATCTTGCACGTAAAAGTGCACTGGAAGGTGTAGTCCGTTACAACATGAAATCACAGGCTTTCCTCGCGATCTTTGGAAGCAAAGCTTTCAAATTACGAATCACTATCCAGGATCGTGCACTGCACAAGAGTAACACCATTGAAACTAAGCCTGACAATCTTGCAGGTTGGGCCAAAAAATGAACTGGTTTTTTGATCGAAAAACTTGTCCCGATCAATATAATGGAGAGAACTTCTCGGGATCATTTTCCATCATCATCGCATAGATCTTATCGAAGACTTCTTCAGGATTTGGCTTTGAGAAATAATCACCGTCAGTCCCGTAGGCCGGACGGTGCTCTTTTCCAGTAATAGTCAAAGGTTTTGAATCAAGAAACCTATATCCTCCCTGCTCTTCCAAAACTTTCTGCATCATGAAAGAAGTAGCGCCACCAGGAACATCCTCATCTGCAAAAACAATACGATTGGTCTTTTTGAGCGACTCGACGATTGAATGATCTACATCAAACGGCAAAAGTGTCTGCACATCTATCACCTCGCATGAGATGCCTAGCTTTCCCAATTCACTAGCGGCTTCCATCACGACTCTGCACATCGAGCCGTAGGTTACGATGGTAACATCATTTCCTTCCCGGAGAATGTCGGGAACTCCGAGAGGCACAGTGAACGTATCAATGTTTTCCGGGAGTTTCTCTTTCATCCGGTATCCGTTAAGACACTCAATAATCAATGCGGGATCATCAGAACGTAACATGGTATTGTAAAACCCGGCTGCTTGTGTCATGTCACGCGGTGTGATCACATAAATACCTCTGATGCTTCCAAGAATCATGCTCATCGGAGAACCGGCGTGCCACACTCCTTCAAGTCTGTGGCCCCGGGTACGAATGATCAATGGTGCTTTTTGTCCGCCTTTGGTTCTGTATTGCAACGTTGCCAGGTCATCCGACATGATCTGAATGGCATAAAGTAAATAGTCGAGGTACTGAATCTCCGCGATCGGGCGAAGTCCTCGCAACGCAAGACCAATCCCCTGACCGAGGATGGTACATTCGCGAATACCTGTATCGGTTACCCGGAGATCACCATACTTCTCTTGCAAACCTGCGAAACCCTGATTTACATCTCCAATCCTTCCAACATCCTCACCGAATGCCAATACTCTCGGGTCACGTTCCAGTGCAGCACGGAAGCACGCCTGCAAGATCTCACGTCCATCAATTAAAGAAGAATTATCGGTATAAACAGGTTTTATCTCTTCAACTTTTAAAGCCGACCATTCAGAGTTACTATATAATAACGAACTATAGCGCTCAAGATTTTCTGAAGCAGTGCGGTTTACC
>JBBRFP010000058.1:0-8590 GCA_038241465.1 Cytophagales bacterium
GTAGCATTAGAGATCGATTCCACTTTCGCTGAAGCGCTAAACCATCGCGGAGAAGCGAAGACCAATCTTGGGGACGACGAGAGCGCCATTCTTGATCTTGATAAAGCGATCCGCTTCAATCCAAAATTTACTGACGCTTATACAAATCGCGGTTTTGCAAAATACAATTTGGAAGATTTCCAGGAAGCCTATTTCGATTTTTCTAAAGCGCTTGAGCTGGGTCCTGTTAATTCGGATAAATATTTTAATCGAGGTGTGATCAAAGCCGAGCTTGGGGAATTTGTAAGTGCAATAGATGATTACACGAAAGCCATTGAACTTGATAAAGCGGATGCAGGATTGTATAACCGTCGGGGTGTTGCATATTACCAAACCACCAATTTTGACAAAGCCATTGCCGATTATGATCTGGCCATTAAGCTTGATGCAAAAGATCCTTTGAAGTATGAAAATCGCGCGCTCGCAAAGAGTGCAAAAGAGGATTTCAAAGGTGCGCTGGAAGATTATTCAAAATCCATTGAGCTGATGAGCGATGATCCAGAAACATATAACCTGCGTGGTGTTCTTCGCCATACATTACAAGAGTATGACGGTGCTATTGCCGACTTTGGCAAAGCCATCGACCTGGATAATACCAATCCAACATATTTTGATAACCGTGCTCTCAGCAAAACAGAGAAAGAAGATTACGCCGGGGCGGTCGAAGATTATTCGGCATCTGTAAATCTTTATCCGAACGATCCCGAAACATATCTTCAGCGCGGACTTATAAAGTTGCTGATGAATAACAATTATGATGGATGCCTTGACCTGAAACGCGCGGATGAGTTGGGCGCTACGGAGGCGAAGGCGGCGATTAAGAAGAGCTGCAAGTAAATATCAGGCGCATGGAAGGCGCTAACTATTTACATTTCTTCCAATCCAAAACACTATTATTATCACCAGCACGACCTTGATTGCAAGCGGTCCGAACAATGCTTTGCGGACCCTCAGTAATTTTTCTGACAGCGTAATCCTCTCAAAGATAAATCCAAGCAACAGATAGGGAATAGCTATTACAAATAGGGGATTAATGGCAAAAGCCTTTCCAACGTGAAGATTTAATAACGCATGAGTGGCTCGTTGTGATCCACAGCCCGGACATTGATAGCCGGTAAATTTCAATAAAGGACATTTGGGGAAATATTCGGTATAAGCAGCGGGATCAAAATTCTTATATATGAATATCAATCCCGCTGCAAAAACTGCAAAGAGTAAATAAATATTACTCGGCGCCTTGAAGGCCTGCCAGAATCGCTGCACCACCGAAGAATACAATAAAGAGTATATAGCACACAATCCATGTAACACCGATAAAGAATGTAATCTTTGTCCATTTAGCAGCGTCTGCCGAAGCTTGATTTGCCCCCGCAATGTCGCCTGCATAAAAGCGGGACTCCACCTTCGTCGCATTTACAATCCCAACTATTCCAACAGGAATACAACAAAAAATAGTAGCGAGAATAGACTCCAACAGCCACGTTTTAGGGGGTTTTTGTCCTGTATTGAGGTTTTCCATGATCTTTGGTTTAGGGTTAAGATGAAAGTTAAGAAAGATTACGGGCGAGCCAACACCGGCAAACATTGTTTATTTTTGATAATTCCCCTGAAAAAATGCACCACTCATTTCAAAAGCTATTTGCCAGACTTGAATTTCAACGGAAGAATACATTGAATTCTATCATGCAATTAAATAATGAACAACTGAATTTTGCTCCGCAAGGCAAATGGTCGATTGCTCAGATCCTGAGTCATATCATCGCAGCGGAGACGATGTCCCTGCAATACATAAAGAAAAAAATTCACGGTGTGAAAGAAGCAGAAGACACCGGAATGAAAGAAGAAATAAAAATGATCCTGCTGAAGTGGTCCCAACGCCTTCCCGGGCTAAAATTTAAAGCCCCCAAACAAGTTGTTGAAACCACCACACAACTCCACGACTTTGCAACCATCAAGAATGAGTGGGATACAGTCCGGAGCGAATACCACGCTCTCCTTGAAACAATTCCTAATGAATACATCAATAGGAAA
This sequence comes from Cytophagales bacterium, assembly GCA_038241465.1. Lineage (GTDB taxonomy): Bacteria > Bacteroidota > Bacteroidia > Cytophagales > Cyclobacteriaceae > ELB16-189. The sequence goes on from JBBRFP010000058.1 coordinate 2,071, forward strand.
ATATATAAGCATGTGCGCGTTGGCTATCTAAACATGAAACATGCCCTTATTTTTTTCAGAGAACATATCGGGCATCACTTACCGCAGATAAAAAAATTACTCTAAAGGATCGCGTCTCATCTCAGGGTCTTTCATCTCTCTACCTGTCGCTAAATTTGTAATTACTTTAAATATTGATTTTTAACTCCTCTTCATGAACAAATTGATTCTATTTTTTTTGCTGGTTTGCTCGTTTGCTTTCAGCCAACCAAAACTTCAATCGCCAGCTGAATTTCTTGGTTATGAGCTGGGTGATCGATTTACCCGACATGATAGGGTTGTCGAATATTTTAAACACGTTGACGCTGCCGCGGCGAATGTCTCTGTAATGCAGTATGGCGAAACGTATGAGCATCGTCCGCTTATCTATGCGATCATCTCTTCGTCCGAGAATATCGCCAATCTCGAACAGATTCGTCAGGATAATCTAAAACGTGGTGGCGTACTGGAGGGCTCACCTTCCGGAAATAAAATAGCGATTGTCTGGCTTAGCTATAACGTGCACGGAAATGAAGCCAATTCAATGGAAGCCTCCATGAAAACAATCTTTGAACTAGTCAATCCGAGTAACATAAAAACAAAAGACTATTTAAAAAACACGGTAGTAATTATCGATCCATGCATCAATCCGGATGGTCGTGACCGGTATGCAAATTTTTATAATCAGTATGGTAACTTCCCTCCCAATCCGAATGGTGATTCAAAAGAACATCGTGAGCCCTGGCCCGGCGGAAGGGCCAATCACTATTTGTTTGATCTGAACAGGGATTGGGCGTGGGAAACTCAGACGGAATCGAAGGCACGTCTTAAAATCTACAATGACTGGTTGCCTCATGTTCATGTTGACTTTCACGAACAGGGCCACAACAATCCTTATTATTTCGCACCGGCCGCTGAGCCTTTTCATGAAGTAATCAGTAACTGGCAACGTGAATTCCAAACCATGATCGGAAAAAACAACGCAAAATATTTTGATCAGCAGGGCTGGCTTTATTTTACGAAAGAAGTATTCGATCTCTATTATCCAAGCTACGGTGATACCTATCCCACCTACAGCGGTGCCATTGGCATGACATACGAACAGGGCGGCGGACCATTCGGCGGTCTCACTGTGACAACCAAAGAAGGAGATCCATTAACGTTGAAAGATCGCCTAACCCATCACTACACAACTGGGATCTCCACGATTGAGATCACCTCGATGAATGCCCCCAAAGTAGTAGACGAGTTTGAAAAGTTTACAAAGGAAAATATCAACGGGCCTGCCGCACCGTATAAAACCTACATTATCAAAGGAGACAATAACGCTGACAAATTAAATCAGATCACCAAGTGGATGGATACGCACTTGATTAAATATGGTCATCCGGCAGTTGCAAAGCCATCGCGTGGATTTGATTACCAAAACCAGACAACTACCAACATTAATGTTACAACAGAAGACATTGTTGTGAATATCTATCAGCCTAAATCCAGGTTCATCACAACTCTGTTTGAGCCGCAATCACGACTTTCTGATTCTGCTACCTATGACATTACCGCCTGGAACCTGATGTACAATTATGATCTCAAAGGTTATGCGCTGAATGAGCGGATTAATGTTTCCAAAGCATTTCAACCAAAAGCTATCGATAACTCCTCCATAGCAGCATCTCCCTATGCTTATGTTTTTAAATATGAAAGTGTAAAAGATGTAGAGTTCCTTGCGGCCATGCTTCAGAAGAATATCAAAGTGAGATCTGCCTTAAAAACGTTCGCCAGCAACGGACAACGGTTTGAATCGGGTTCTTTGATCGTCACGAGGAGGAATAATGAAAGCATTCCTGACTTTGATAATACTGTTCAGACTGTTGCAAAAAACCATAATCGCAAAATCTACACCACCACCACGGGCTTTGTTGAAAGCGGAAAAGACTTTGGTTCGGGTTATGTGAATTATATCAAGCCCCCAAAAGTAGCGATGCTGATAGGAGATCAGACGTCTTCACTCAATAGCGGGGAGATCTGGCACTTCTTCGAACAGCAAATTCATTATCCTATTACACAGCTGGGCACTGAGTACTTTAAAAATGTTGATCTGAAAAAATATGACGTCCTGGTCATTCCGGAAGGTAATTACAGATTATTTGATGATAATATGCTTGAACTTGTGGGATCGTGGGTATCGGGTGGCGGAAGATTAATTGTTCTGGCAAATGCACTGTCATCCTTTTCTGAAAAGAAAGGATTTGCATTGAAGCCCTTTGCAACCGAAGATGAAAAAAAGGCTGTTGAAAAAAGTGATAAGGAATTTAAGTTAAAGAATTCCCTTACACGGTATGAAGATGCTGAGCGTAAACAGATCTCAGAAGTAATCTCTGGCGCTATTTACAAGGTAACACTTGACAAATCTCATCCATTGGCTTTTGGATTACGGGATTTCTATTATACGCTAAAGACAAACGAACTTCGCTATGCTTTTTTAGAAAGCGGATGGAATGTTGGCGTTATTAAAGGAGATGCAAAGCCAGTACAGGGTTTCGCGGGACAAAACATAAACAAAAAACTAAGCAACAGTCTTGTTCTTGGTGTTGAAGAAAAGGGGAGTGGCACGATTATATATATTGTTGATAATCCGTTATTCCGCTCTTTTTGGGAAAACGGTAAGATGATCTTTTCAAATGCAGTGTTTATGGTAGGGCAATAATGAAGGAAATGGATTAAAAAGAAATCATTAAATTGAATTAACTTAAGTAAATTTTCACTCCTATGAAAAAGATCTTTCTGTTGATTGGTTTGCTTTCAATTGTCAAGCTTTCGTTGGCACAGGAAGCTACTGATATTTTTCTTTTCGATCTGTCTGTAAAAAAAGATAAGGTTGCCGCTTCAAAGCCAATCAATATTACTAAGCATAAGGGCTACGACAATCAGCCGTCGTTTCATCCTGCGCTGCCCATGATCTATTATTCGTCATTCGACGAAGCTGGTCGCGCGGATATCATAAGCTATAACTATAAAACAGGTAAAGCAGCTACGATAACCCAGACCCCTGAAAAAGAGTACTCGCCTACCGTGACACTTGATCAGCAATCGCTTTCATGCATTATTCAGCGCGATGATGGTAAACAGGATCTTGGCAAATACCCAATTGATGGAGGCGAGCCTTTTGTTATTATTGACAACATGAAGGTTGGCTATCACGTTTGGGCTGACAACAGTCATCTTGGACTTTTTATCCTGGGTACTCCCAACACGTTGCATTATCTCTTATTGCCGATAAAAAAAGATACTATCATTGCTCAAAATATTGGACGATCACTTCGCCGTATTCCCGGTCAGGCTGCTATAAGTTTTGTCCATAAAATTTCTGATTCTGAATGGGTCATCAAAAGACTTGACAATAAAACACTGGAGGTAACAACACTCATCAATACACTCCCAGGTCGCGAAGATCTTGCCTGGACACCCGATGGGAAGATTATCATGAGTGATGGAACAAAACTGTTCTTTGCTCAGCCTGGTAAAAGTAAAGCATGGACTGCTCTTGATATTTCTTCGGGTTTCGAAGTCTTAAAGAATGTTACACGGGTGGCCGTTAGCGCGGACGGAAAAAAGCTAGCCGTGGTTGTTGGCGAGTAACTATTACTTTTCGCAAAAAGATCCTTTGGCAATGTAAAGTTGCTTGAAATCGGCACTGACAGTCTGTTTCTGAACTGACGGATCCTGTTCAATTACTTCTTTACTAATATCACCTTTCACTACCAGTATCCCACCTTCCGTATCACCAAAGGTAGCTTCGGTCACAACATTGCCGGTAGCGATCAACTTTTTAAGATAATCATTGTGTTCCTTTAGTGAGGTTGTTAGATCACCAAACGTATCCTTACTTTGATTAATACCGTATCGCACAAACGTGTACATCGTCATTTGATACGGTTCTCCAACACTGCATACAGAACCTGTGCGGGGAGTATAGGGGAGAATTTCTACATCCCATCTTTTAGCTTGGACACCAGGGTCAGTACTCAGCCATTCCTCGACCTGCTGCTTTGAATCTGATAAGAAAATAAAAAGTCCACCTCCACCCTCAAACGGACCAGCTGCTTTTAATTTATTTTCTTTTGCGAGCCTTTTGATATTGGTCATGTGGCCGTCCATGATTTTGTCTGATTGCTCTTTGGTAATAGGCTCAGGATTTTGTTTCTTATTTAAGAAAACAAACATATACTTCTGACCATATGCACAACTTGCGGTGATCAGCAGGAGAAAAATCAAAATTCTCTTTTTCATATTATTATCAAATTGTTGAATTAACTTCTGTATTGCAATTTGCGAACGGTCTTTTTATTGAAATAATAACCCCGCTATGATAGAAACGCTTTCATTATTTCGCCCGCTCAATCAAAAACTCGTCTCATTGCTGAACATCCTTTCGAAAGAGGATTGGAATAGAACGACTGTTGCAGGAAACTGGACTGTAAAAGATGTGGTTGCTCACCTGCTTGACGGGAATATCCGTTTCATTTCGATCTATCGTGACGGGCTGAGTGTAACGCCCGATGTGGAGATAAATAGTTATCAAGATCTTGTGAGTTATCTCAATAAGCTAAATGCCGATTGGGTGAGGGCTATGAAACGTGTGAGCCCCGATGTTCTGATGGCAATGCATTTACACACACATCAGGATTATGTGATTTGTCTTGAGAAGCTCGACCTGAATGCCCTTTCCCATTTCGGGGTTGCCTGGGCGGGTGAGGATGTTTCACTAAATTGGTTTCATATTGCACGTGATTACACAGAGAAGTGGCATCATCAGCAACAAATACGAGATGCCGTGGGTCAGCCCGGAATTTTAACAAAGGAATTTTATAAGCCTGTGCTAAATACGTTTATGAGAGCGTTGCCCCATACGTATAAAGACCTTGAGGCCCCGGCGGGCACTAATATTGAAATAGTAGTCAATTCGGATGCGGGTGGTAAATGGAGAATAGAAAAAAAAGAAGACACATGGATCTTAGTTGATCGGCCGATCAGTAAACCAACAGTGAAAATTTCCATACCTATTGATCTTTCGTGGAAATTATTTACAAAGGGAGTTCGATACGAGAATGTAAAAAGTCTAATTAACATTGAAGGGGATGAATTTCTGGCATTGCCAGCGTTAAAGATGATTACGGTGACGGCGTAATCAGCTGAGCGGCGTTGTTACAACCGTACTAATTTCATTGGTAAAATTTTCTTTTCGCGACACGCGGCAAAAAGCGCCACTGGGGCTGAGGTCACTTTAACGCATTCAGCAGTTTCTCAAAATCCTTTTCATCATTATAAACATTCGGAGCGACTCTCATCGAATTGCCGCGAAACGAAACTGAGATCTTTTTCTTTTTGATTTTTTCTCTGACGGCTTCGATCGAAACTCCTTTTGGAAATCGGATGCCGAATAAGTGATGTCCGCGATAATCTTCATTCTCAATCAGGTAACCTATTTCTCGCAATTCGTTGATTGCTGATGTTGATATCTTCCTGCAATAGGTTTGAATGTTTGAGGGCTTCCATTGATTGATCTGTTTTATCGCAGCCAACATCATTGGTACCAGAATAAAATTGCTGTGTTCTCCCACTTCATACCGAAGTGAAGCCGGCTGATAGTTTATTTGATAATTGACGAGTCCTGTAAAGTCTTCGCTGTTTTGCCGGTTGATCCAGTTTTCTTCGATTGGCTTGCCGTTGTCGAAATACTCACCGTAATAGGCAAGTCCCATGGAGTAAGGTCCCATAAGCCATTTATAACCTCCACAAACGAGAGCATCTGGTTGAATTTTCTGAACATCAAAAGGTAACGCTCCTACTGATTGCGTTCCGTCAATAACAAGCAACGAGCCAACCTCACGGGTACGCTTTCTTATTGCTTCAAGGTCAAAGCGTGTCCCATCAGCCCAGTGCACATTTCCCAGCGCAACAATCTTGGTGGTAGAATCTATCGACTCAAGTATTCGTGTGTTCCAGTTCTTTCCCCTGTCATTGAATTCATCCGGCGGAGCCACCGCTACAAGCTTCGAATTCGTTTCCAAAGTGATCCTCTGCCATGGATAATAATTCGATGGAAATTGTTCAGATGCAACAATGATTTTGTCACCCGGTTTTAAATCAACATTCTTCGCAACCGTTGCCAAACCATATGATACCGAAGGGATGATCACTACACGTTTAGGATCGCTGACGTTGATCAGCTTTGCGTATTCATTTCTTAACGGCTCGGATCCGGAAAAAAAATCATTCGGAGTAATGCTAAAGGGATTTCGCTTCTTCTCAATGCCAAGTTTGCCCGCTTTCTCTACTGACTTTAACAATGGAGACATGTAGGCGCAATTCAAATACGTAGTGCCGCTCGCTATTGAAAATTTTTCTTTCTGACTCTTCATCATAACATATTAGGGGTATTATTTTCTACAAAAAAACTTTCTCAATCTGCTTTCTACACCATTATTTGGTCAACAAATCT
>JBBRFP010000059.1:0-8373 GCA_038241465.1 Cytophagales bacterium
CTTGGGATGGTTCTCGCTGTTGCACTGGTTTACTTATTGATGGTTGTCCTTTTCCAGTCGTGGATTGATCCATTCATTATTATGATTGCAGTACCAGGCGCGTTTATTGGTATCATGTGGATGCTGGCCATTACAGGCACAACGATTAATGTTGTTTCACTAATGGGTTCTATTGTTGCAATTGGTATAGCAGTGTCCAACTCTATCTTATTGGTAAGCTTTGCCAATGAGATCCGCGTTGATACGAACATAACCGCATTTGATGCTGCACTGGAGGCTGGAAAGACACGCCTTCGTCCGGTATTGATGACGGCACTGGCGATGGTGTTGGGCATGATTCCGATGGCGATTGGTTCAGGAACAGGCGGTGAGCAGAATGCACCGTTGGGCCGCGCTGTAATCGGAGGATTGCTGGTCGCTACCCTGGTAACACTGTTCATCGTGCCGGTAGTTTACTCGATCCTTCGCAAGCATGCGCCGGCGCTTCATACACTGGATCAGAAGTTTGACGAGGAATCAAATCAGCAGGGTTATCATTAGAAATCAGAACGTTTAAGTTATGACATCACAATCAACAGAGACCTCGACAAGAAAAGTTGTTACCGGCGGAGTTATTCTACTTGTAATCATTATTACGGGGGTAATTTTTCTGTTCCTTAAGCAGAGGGCAGGTCTCACCTCCGAGCGTCAATTGCGTGAAGCAAAGGTTTTGGCAGGCCCCACTGTAAAAACCGTTAAAGCTATGGAATCGAAAGGCGGTCGTGAGTACACACTCGTTGGAGAAGTCAGACCGTATCAATCGGTTATTCTTTACGCCAAGACGAGCGGCTATATGGATAAAATCCTTGTTGACAAAGGGGATAAGGTAACAAAGGGTCAGGTGATAGCGACGATTATTGCACCGGAGATCGATCAGGATTATGAAGCTGCCTTATCAGACCTTGAAAATAAAGAAAGGATTCTAAAAAGAGATGAATCACTGCTTGAGAAAAATTACATTTCTTCTCAGGAGAAAGAGTTATCGGAGACAGCGGTGAGAGTCGCACAGGCAAGGTTGAGATCGATAACATCACAACAATCCTACCGGACATTGGTTGCGCCTTTCGCAGGAACAGTGACGGCCCGTTATGCCGATGTCGGCGCACTTCTTCAGAATGCAACAAACGCATCTTCCGGTGCCTTGCCGGTGGTAATGGTTTCTCAGTTGGATAAGGTTAGGATATATGTTTATGTAGAGCAGAAAGATGCTTCCTACATAAAGGTTGGTTATCCAGTAAATATTATTCTCTTTGAAAATGCTGCAACGGTTATACCAGCGACGGTGACACGAATTTCAGGAGAGCTTGACAGCAAAACAAAAATGATGCTGACCGAGGTCGATCTTGATAATTCAGACAATAAGGTGATACCGGGCAGCTTCGTGCAAATAAAAATTCAATCACCGGGCTTGCCCAAACTGCAGATCCCACGTGAAGCATTGATCATCAAAGAAGGGAAATACTTTGTTGCCATTCTCACGGAGGCAGGCTCAATCCATTTTCAACCCATCAAGATTGGAGAGAATACGGGCGACAAGATTACCGTCGTGGAAGGGATTACAGACAAAGAAACAATTGCACTCAATATTGGTGACAGTCTCGAAGAAGGACAGAAAGTAATTGTCCAAAAATAAGATCAATCATGGAGAATCTTTTTATGTGTGGTAGGTTTTATGTTTTGATAAATCTTTTATCGTTCATGATGGTGAGGGTGTATGGGCAAGACACGACCCGAATGGCGCGGCATTTGACGTTTGATGAAAGCATTCAGATAGCGCTAACCAATTCGACAACCGTTCTGAAGGGTATGAATACTGTAGAATTGACCGGTGCACAAGTGTTAGCCGCGCACGGGCAATTTCTACCGGATGCCGTGGCAGGTGGCTCATACTCCTTTACCGGCGGAAATAATTTCTTTACCGCCGCTGCGCCAACATTAGTTAATGCCCAACGAACCAATCTTAATTATCAGGTAACAACTAATATTAATTTATACAATGGCTATGCAAACCGTTCTTCATTAAAAGCGGCCTTGCTTTCAAAAGAAGTTGCTGAATTCTCGTTGACACGGGCTCAGCAACAAGTTAGACTGGACATCACTCAATCCTATCTGCAGGTGATGCTTGACCGGGAGATTGTTGCTTTTGCTCAGCAAAATCTCCTGACATCCAAAAAACGTGAAGAGCAATTGAATGAATTGGTTAATGTGGGCCGAAGGCCAAAGTCAGATTTATTTCAGCAGCAGGCGCAGACAAGCATTGATCAGCAGTTCCATACGAATTCTATTAATAAATTGAATATTGATAAGATTCTATTACTTCAGCGATTGCGATTGGACCCCTTGCAGAATTATGAATTTGACAGTGTGGCAATTGACGAAAGACCCCTTGGTGTGGAGTTTATGAGTGAGCAGACATTGATTGAGCTGGCGAAGAATCAACGGGCAGATCTGAAATCATCGCAGCGTTCCCAGGAGGCTGCTTTATGGTACATCAAGCGAAATCGAAGCGGTTATCTTCCAAAAGTTTTTCTTACAGCGGGAGCGTTTGGAACAGCGGCCAGTTACTCCAGGCTGTACATAAATGGTGCGGATGTGTTGCCAAACTACACGCCTCAGCGATCCCTTGGTGCGCAGTTGGGTGAGCAGATTTACGGAGCAGCAGCTCTCAATGTGGGATGGAATATTTTTGACAAGTATGTTACAAAGTCGAATATGATGAATGCACGGATTAACGCCTCCAATGCGCGCATCGATTTTGAAAATGTAAGTCTTCAAATCGTGTCGGAGATACGCCAGGCATTGGGCAATTATTCCACGGCGGTGCAGCAGGTGGAGACCTCTCAGAAAGGTTTGATCGCCGCGAATCAGGCGTTTGAAACCCTGAGTGGAAGATATTCGGTAGGGGCAGCCAATTTTATTGAACTGTCTAATGCGCAGAATAATTTATTACTTGCAAAGCAAAACCGGGCGCAGGCAGGGATAAGCTTATTTTTGCAAAAGAGAGTAATTGATTTTTATCTGGGGGGTAATTGATTTGAAAATGTTGGATTCTGCTTCGTTTGAGGCTGTCCTTCGTGCAAAACTTTATTCCAAATCCCGACCAACGTCGAATGGAAAGATTAAAAGAGTACACCTAAAGCAATCAGAGGTAGGAAAGAAAATATTGAGAAAAATGTAATGAGTCATCCCTTCAGTCGCCTTTGTGGCCTCACTTCAGGTTTCCATCTATTTTCATAAGTATTGAAATTGCTATTCAAATTAACTTCCTAGTTCCGTCATCGCCTTTACAAACACGTCCAACTCTTTCGTGGTTGTATAAAGATTTGGTGTAATCCTGCATCCATGAACGTTCGCCTTATCATTGTCGATCGCCACTGTCCAAATCTTATATTTATTTAGCAATGTATCCGCCAGGTCTTTTGGTTTCATTCCTTTAATGCCAACATTGGCAATGGCACAAGAGCGCGTGGGATCTGTTGGTGTATTCAAGATGACCTTAGGAAGACTTTTGATCTTGCTTGTCCAGTAGTTTTGAAGGTATCTCAGTCTCGCTTCTTTTCTTTCGATCCCGATCGTTAAATAATAATCAATCGCATTGGAGATGGCGAGATCGGTGTGAACAGGATGCGTTCCTGTGTGGTTCAATCTCGAAATTCTAGTCTCATCGATTTCGCTGTCAGCCATGAGAGGCCAAACGATTGGGATATTTTCTTTTTTAACGTATAAAATTCCCGCACCCAATGGAACACTTAACCATTTGTGGAGGCTTGCTGCATAATAGTCACATCCGAGATCCGGAATTGAAAATTTCAATTGAGCAAAAGCATGAGCACCATCTACCATCACCTGTACGTTTTTAGCGTGGGCCATATCACAGATCTTCCTCACCGGTAAGATCTGTCCCGTTATATTGATCATGTGCGCGATCATTATGACGCGTGTCTTACCGGTAATTGCTTTCGAGTATAAGTCCACTATCTCCTCATCTGATTGTGGATGATTCGGTACGGAGATGATTTTATTCACAACGCCGTATCGTTTTTCGACAAGCTTGAACATATCCAGCATTGCTCCATAGTCTTGAAAGGCCATGATGGCTTCATCGCCGGCATTCCATTTCAATCCGCCGATAACAGTGTCAAGCGATTCGGTGGTATTGCGTGTAATAATTAACTCCTCGGGTAAACATCCTGCGAGATTGGCCAGCTTTGCAGCCATTGCTTTTTTGTTCTCGTACTGAACGGTACGCATATAAAAAGAGCCCTGATAGTTAACATCGCGGATGTGTTGAATATAATTTTCAAGTGTTTCCTGCGGAAGAATATTATAATAGCCATTTTCGAGGTTGATGTACTCAGGCTTCAACTTATACCCGGCACGGATCGAAGTCCAGAAATCTTCGTCGCTGGCTACTTCATCCGAAGTCAGATGACTAATCGAGTCTACAATTGTCCCCAACGCATCAAAGGACGTGATCCCACCGAATCCCATCACCGCGCTCTTTAAGAATTCTCTCTTGTCCATAGCATTCTGATTACTGATTACTGATTACGGATTTGGCCATTTTCCAATGTTAGCTTGTTGAAAAGTATAGAAATTTCGGCACATTAAACACCCCCATCTGCCACTCCTGTAAGAGGTTTGTTCGTCTCATAAATTTCTCATTACATTAACCTTTTATTCGTACCACTAACCTAAATCTAGAATGAATATCCGCTACCGATGGGCTGGCATTTTGCTGGTCCTGTTACTACCGGCCTGTTTAATTGCACAAGATGAAAAACAGCTCGCCCCAGTTACCCGGACGTATGTAATTACAAACGTTACCATTATTCAAGGTCCTGGTCGTAAGATCGAAAAAGGAACTGTTGTGATTAAAGATGGTTTGATCACTTCGGTTGGAGCTACAGGATCTGTTCCGCCGGAAGCCATCGTTATTAAGGCTGACTCCATGTTTATGTATGCCGGCTTTATTGACGGACTGACTCGCGCAGGCGTCACCAAGCCAAAAGAAGAAACAAGGGAAAAAGTAAAAGATCCAGGTAATCCGACAAATGAGCGTGCTGGCATAAATCCGCAGAATGATGTTCGTAATTTTCTTAATCCCTCTGACAAAGCGCTGGAAGAGTTAAGAAACCTAGGCTTCACTACTGCACAGGTGGTTCCTTATGGGAATCTTTTTCCGGGACAGGCGGCGATCGTTCTGACCGGGGCACCCTCGGCAGATGGAATGGTGCTATTAAGTAAGTCATCGATGTATTCAGAATTAACCGGCGCATCCGGCGTGTATCCCGGAACGCTCCTTGGTGTAATGGCAAAATGGCGCGAGGTTTATCGTCAGGCAGTTCAGGCTAAATCGTATGAAGGATTATATGCATCCAATCGTGCAGGTATCGAACGTCCAATCATGGACAGAACGCTTGAAGCATTTTATCCCGTGATCGATCAACGAATGCCGGTTATTTTCAAGTCAGAGAAATTCCTAGATGCTTATAGGATACTAACATTGAAAAATGAACTTGGATTCAATGCAGTCTTTGCGGACCTGAAAGACGGCTGGCCGATGACCGCCAAGCTTAAGTCTACCAACAGCAAAGTCTTTTTATCACTTGACCTTCCTGAAGAAGTGAAGAAAGATGAAAAGAAAGTTGAAAAAAAGGATGTCAAGAAGGATTCTACCAAGGAGGTAAAGAAGGAAGTTACACCGAAGGCCAAGACCCCTGCACAACTTGAGAAGGATGCGCTTGACAAAAGGAAAGCTGAATCGATTGCCAGTTACAATGGTCAGGCGGCAGCCTTTCAAAAGGCGGGAATCCTCTTCGGTTTCTCAAGCTTAAGCGCAAAGTCAAAAGATATTCCGGCCAACTTAAGAAGAATGATTGCCGCAGGATTGACGGAAGATGCAGCGCTTGCAGCACTGACAACCACACCGGCTCAACTGCTTGGCTTATCCGATAGGATGGGATCCATCGATAATGGGAAGATGGCCAATCTTGTGATCACTGATAAATCATATTTCAATGAAAAAGCAAAAGTTCGTTATGTTTTCGTTGATGGTGTGATGTATAAGATGGATGTGAAAGAAGTGAAGAAGTCTGACGGAAAATCAGGCGCCAGCATAGAAGGAACATGGTCAACTATTACACAAAGTCCACAGGGCAATACAGAGGGAAAACTCACTATCAAAAAAGATGGATCGAATTACACGGGAGTACTATCAGGAGGAAGAACGCCGGCACCCATTGATATTAAAGATGTTTCGTTGGATGGTGAAACCTTAACGTTCAATTACACGCTTTCATTTGGTGGAAATTCGATCAAAGTAGAAGTGGAGGTAACAATTGATGGTGATTCGTTTAAGGGAACATCTTCTGTCGGTCAGTTTGGAAGCTTTCCTACTGAAGGAACAAAAGATCCAAAGAACTAATGATCAGCGCTAAAAAATTTATGAAAATGAAAAACATATTTCTAACAATACTTGCCAGCTGCTGCCTTACGATTGTTTTCGGACAGATCGAAAAGGGAACTGTGCTGGTAAAAAATGGTACGGTTATCACTATTACAAAAGGAAATCTTGAAAGCACAGACGTGCTTATCAAAGATGGGAAGATCAGCCAGATCGCAAAGGGCATTGCGGCACCGGCAGGAGTCAAAGTGATCGATGCTTCCGGACTATTTGTAATGCCGGGTATTATTGATGCTCACTCGCACATTGCACTTGACGCCATCAACGAAGGTACCAATGCCATCACACCGGAAGTTCACACGGGTGATGTAATCAATCCTTTTCAAATCGCAATTTATCGCGCATTGGCGGGTGGATGCACAACGTCACATGCATTGCACGGTTCAGCGAACTCAATCGGGGGTCAATCGCAAACCCTTAAGCATCGCTATGGAACTTTCGATCCTGAAGTCATGAAAATGGAAGGGGCACCGCGTACGATAAAGTTTGCACTGGGAGAAAATCCAACCGGTCACGGCCGCAGAGATGGAGTGCAGCCGCAAACGAGAATGGGAGTGGAGTTTGTCATCCGAGCGGCGTTCTCGGAGGCAAAACAGTATCAGGAGAAATGGGATGCCTACAATAAGAATAAAGGCATGAAAGGTTTTAGAGGAGCGCCTCCAGCATATAGTCTTCGTTATCAGACACTGGCGGACATTCTTGCAGGAAAGATCATTGTCCATTGCCATAGCTACCGGGCGGATGAGATCAATATGATGTTGAGAGTATGCAAGGAGTTTGGAATCAAGAAACTGGTGTTCCAGCATACCAATGAAGGATTCAAAGTTGCACCAGAGATGGCAGCGCAGGGAGCGATGGCTTCAGTATTTGCTGATTGGTGGCAATACAAGCTTGAAGTGTACTACTCAACCGCTTACAATGCAGCGATTCTTGCGCGCAATGGTGTGGTGACGTCGATCAACTCAGATTCACCTGATCTGATCCGCCATTTGTATCACGAAGCGGCAAAGACACAGAAGTACGGCGGCTTAACCGACGAAGAAGCGTTGAATCTTATTACCATCAATCCAGCCAAACAACTAGGTGTAGAAAATCGAATTGGCTCTTTGGAGGTTGGAAAAGATGGTGACATCGCCATCTTCAAAAACCATCCACTGTCGGTGTACGCCGTGCCACAATATACAATTGTTGATGGCATTGTACGATTTGACCGTGTAAAGGATGCAAACGACATGAGATTAATCGTTGATCCAAAGCAGGAAATCGACGTAACATTCTATCAGCACGGTCATGATCATGACAATTGCATGCAAGGAGTAGAAACACTATTTGCGTCAGATCTCAACGAACAAAAAAATTAATTAGACATGAAACGAATTCAGTCAATATCAGGAATTGTTATCGCGGTAATTTGTTTTGTCGTGATGCGGGTAGAAGCTCAGAATGCAAAAGCAACAACAGGAACTTTTGCGTTAACAAATGCCACCATTGAAACGGTTACCAAGGGGACCATTTCCAATGGAACGGTAGTTATCAGTAACGGGAAAATCACAGCCGTCGGACAGAATGTTACTGTTCCTTCTGGTGCGGAGGTGATTGACTGCAAAGGTCAGACAATCTATCCGGGCATGATCGATGGAGGCACACGGATCGGCCTTGTGGAAATCGGAGCTGTTCAACAAGCAGTTGATCAGCAGGAGGATGGAGATATCATCCCTCAGATGAAGGCGCTTTCGGCTGTGAATCCAAATGCAACTGCAATCGCGATAACCCGCATCAGCGGAGTAACAACAACCCTTACGTCACCAGAAGGAGGCTTGCTTCCAGGCACGGCGGCGCTTGTTAATTTATTTGGTTATACCGGCGAG
>JBBRFP010000060.1:0-8343 GCA_038241465.1 Cytophagales bacterium
CCACGATGAAGTGATGCCAAAAATGGAGGATATCTACGGGCTTAAGAAAACATTGGAGGAGAAGCTAGCCAACACTCCTGATCTGGCGGCAGAAAAGAAAGCTGAAATAGAAAAAGTGATTATGTCGCTTGACTCAGCGAATGATGCAATGATGAACTGGATGCATCAATTCTCGCCACAGCCTGACTCAGCAGATCGTGAGATTGCACGGGAATATTATGAGACTGAGATGGAGAGCATTAAGAAGGTAAGGGATATTACGAATGAGACGTTGGCCAAGGCGAGGGCAATCGCCAACACAAAGTAATCACGCATCATTTTATTATCCACATAGGTCAAATAGAAAGACGTTCGCACTTAGACAATTATAGGTCATCTAGGTGGTCTCATGGCTATTTTTTATTTATTTTTCTCTTGCGATTAGGAAACTGATGCGGTAATTTCCCAGCCAACGATTTCTTCCCCTCCTTTTCTTTTTTTCTTTCTTCAAAACGGATGTTATACCGTATAGCCTGCCAGTACTCGCCTCCATATCCAACGAGGATCTCAGAGTAGGCGGGAATGTTGCGAGTAGCTTCAATGTAGCATCGCTTCTTTACAGTAACATATTCAGAATTATTCTTAAGTCCATCTACGCGAATGATTCCCTTTGCATCGTTTGCATAATGAGCAAACCCGCTGGAGTTCCAGGCATCGATCACATATTGATTATTAAAGAAGAAGACGTAACCATTCCGGTCGTTCGCCATTTTCTCAACTTCTTTCCATACAAGAATCTCTCCTTTGTACTCTACTATCCGCGTTCCTTTTGAAATAAAGACTTTAGTGAACAAGCCTTTACCTGCGCCTGGAAGAACAGATTGTTTTACGTATAGGTATTTTTCTAATAAGGCCATATATCCATTTATTTCCGTCGAATATTCGCACATCTAACGACACTCAGATTGTTGCTGATTTTTCTACATCGACTGATGAGCATTCGATCAACGCCAATCTGCCCGAAAGAGCTCATTTTTGCACCCTATAAAAATGAAAAAACTCATTTTCATGAACCTCCTTCAAACCAGAAAGTTGAATCGGCTGGCGGCTTAACACATAGTTGATATTTAATCGGCCATACATTTTGAATTTTTCTTCAGCTCTTATATCATCTATAATGACATTGGTACTGTATAAAATTGGCTTTCCACTCTTTGTGCTGAAAGGCAAAAGCGCTTCCGCCGCAGAGCCATAATCAAATTCATTGTAGCACCACAAAACCGTTACCTCGGACTGTTCCGTTATAAATTCCGGAAGTCCATTCAACGCTGACTGAAATGGCTTACTTAATTGTAATTGATTATAGGCATTCTGTCGTTCCAGAATCGTGATAGAAGTATTTCTATATAATAGTGGCGACAACAATATACTTGTTAGTAAAATTCCATACTTAAGTAGTGGTGGAGAATTGGTGACCATTAAACAAATGATCAATAGGGGAATGAGTATTGCTGACTGCTTGAGAAAATACCATGGGCCAGCAGAATAATAAGCCATCAGAGCTCCTACCAATGAAGCACTTATAAACAGCGCTGCTAATAACAGACGATCTTTTGTTTGCCACCAACGCACCGCCGTGATTGCTATCAGCGTTAACAAAATATAAACACCCAGCGATCCACTTTTGACCAGTAGAAATGTATTTCTGGCTGTTGCCCTCATGGTTCTATAAATGAAGTCTAAAATATCAAACCGGTATATTGATTCAATTTTCTGCATATCCGCTGCGTAGGGAGGGGCAGTGAAGTAGCGCATGAACAATAAGGTACCTGCCAAACCAATGAGGAAAACAACTGCCATTCGTATCATCATTCTTCTTGAGTCACCTAATCCTACTAAGCCAGCGAGCCAGAAAATTGCTGTCACTCGTGAAGTAACAACGATCATCGTAAAGACAATAAACATAGTGATGTACCAATTTCGTCTCTGCGTTTCTTTTGTCTGATAAATCAATACTAACACCAGACTAAAAATAACCGACGCGAGGATGTGAATTGACTCGGGGAAATAGGTGAATATGTATCCTGTAAATTGTTCAGTGAAGATCAAGACCGAAACAGATAGCAATCGATTCTCTAGCGGGACAGGGAGGAAAAAGATGATCAGTATGGAAATCAGCGCTAATACAAAATGAATCTTTATAAATAAGGATAGACTATTCCCAAAAAGCATTTTTGATATTCCGTAAATAACAGAGTACCCTGGTCCGTACCAATTCATTTCTCCAATTTTGGAAACATTCTCCTCTATGCAACTTTCTGCTCTCACGGAGTAGGTTTCAGAAAAAACCTTTGCCGAGCAGTAATTAATTACTTCGTCCTCGTAAGCGAGAAAATAATGATCATCCGCGACAGTCTGGAAAAATAAGAAGACTAAAAACGCAATCTGAAGCGTGATCAGGAGCTTTAATAATGTTAACCGATGGCTTTCTAGTACTTCTACCATACTTTTGACCATTCCTTTCATATTCAAACCTCATCTAATTTTCCGAAAGGTAAAATTTAAGAAATGAAAAAAAGCGTTTTAATTACCGGAGCGGCGGGTATGATTGGTTCGCATCTTACAGAAGAGTTGCTAACCAAGGGTTATACTGTAACAGGAATTGATGATCTCTCTTACGGAAGTCTCGATAATCTTAAGGCCAGCCTAAGTAATATAAATTTCAAGTTCTACAGAGTAAACATTCTTGATTTTGATTCACTCAAGATCCTCGGCAAAGACATGGATACCATCATTCACCTCGCTGCAGTCAAGAAAATTTCCGAAAAAGACATCAGCCTTCCAACGCTTCTTGTCAATACCAAAGGAACCGAAAATGTCCTTGAGACGGCAAAGATGTGGGGATGTAAAGTGGTGTTTGCGTCAACCTCGGATGTTTATGGAATGTCACCTGATCTTCCGCTTAACGAGGACGGCGATTTGCTATTAGGGCCAAGTCTTATCAAGCGCTGGAGCTATGCCGTTTCCAAATTATACGGAGAGCAACTTGCTTTCGGATATTATCACGATCACAAAGTTCCGATCGTAGTAATCCGTTACTTTGGGGCATTTAGTTCACGATCAAGCTTTGCGTGGAGTG
Source organism: Cytophagales bacterium (assembly GCA_038241465.1). Lineage (GTDB taxonomy): Bacteria > Bacteroidota > Bacteroidia > Cytophagales > Cyclobacteriaceae > ELB16-189. The sequence goes on from JBBRFP010000060.1 coordinate 3,119, forward strand.
GTGGTCATGTACCAATCTTTATCCGTGCCATTCTAAATGATGAAGAAATCATCATTCATGGTGACGGACTTCAAACCAGATCAATGGGATTTGTATCCGATCTGGTAAACGGGACTATTCTTGCGCTGGAAAGTGATAAGGCGATCGGCGAGATTATTAATATCGGAAATGACGAGGAGCTTTCGGTACTTGAAACAGCGAAGATCATTCACCGTTTAGCCAACACCAAAAAAGATCTCAAAATAAAATTTGTGCCAATGAGCGAGGTGTTCGGAAAGTATAAAGATATTCTTCGCAGAATACCTGATCTTTCTAAGGCAAAAAGGATCCTCGGTTATCAGCCTGCTGTAAAGCTGGAGGATGCAGTACGACTCACAATAAAGGAAGTTCAAAAGACTCAAGCATCCTGAGATGATATTTTTCCTGATCCCAGTTTATAATGAAGCGGCCAATCTTGGAAACTTATTCGGAGAGCTAACCGCGTGGGAGAGCAAGGAAAAAATACATTATGTTTTTTCAGACGATGGTTCTAAGGACGGATCACGGGAATTAGCGGCGAAACTTTTTGAACAAAAATCATTTACAGTTCTTGGTGACGGTATCAACCGCGGCCCCGGCTCAGCCTTTAATGCCGGCTTTCAATGGATTCTTAAAAATTCAAAGCCTGAAGATATTGTCGTAACGATTGAAGCTGATTGCACTTCTGACCTCGGTATTCTCAATGTGATGCTAAGTCTGCAATCAATGGGATATGATCTTGTTCTGGCATCAGTATACGCACAGGGCGGCGGATTTGAAAAGACTTCATTTTTTAGAAAGTTCATTTCTGCAGCCGCGAATTTTATGTTTCGATTTTTATTTAATGTTAAAGTACTGACGCTGAGCTCGTTTTATCGGGTGTATCAGGTTTCTTTGCTTCGGAGAATTGAGAATAAATTTAATTGCATTATAACGGAACCCGGGTTTGTTTGCATGCTCGAAGTGCTGGTCAGGGCGATCAAGTGTGACGCAAAGATTATTGAAGTACCGATGCAACTGCATTCATCGAAGCGAGTAGGACAATCGAACATGAAGGTTGTGAAGACAACCATTCAATATTTCAAGTATCTTATCAAAGGAAGGTTCTCCCGTTAGCAGATTAATAAGACGTTGAGGATTAAGCGGGCTACAAAGATGTCGCCCCCTGGCACGACACAATTATTTACTAATCAATACAGGAAGACTTGTAATCAGGATCTTGAGATCTGAGTCATTCACCAGCTTCTTCTCATCTGCCACTATCAGGAAATTTTCATATAGTGAGTTCAAGTCTTCTCCTTCAAAGTGGTAACCCAGTAACTCGGCGCGGTGCTTCAATGCCGCACGACCGCTGCGGGCTGTCAACACAATCGATGATGAACCGAAACCTACTTCAGCAGGATTGATGATCTCATAATTCTCGGAATGTTTCAGAAACCCATCCTGATGAATACCTGAAGAATGTGCAAACGCATTTTTTCCAACAATAGCTTTATTTGCCTGAACCGGCATTCTCATCATTGAGCTAACTAACTGGCTTATCTCAGAAATCTTTTCAGATTTAATATTAGTGTACAAACCAAGATCACTATGCGTTTTAATGATCATCGCAACTTCTTCAAGCGCTGTATTGCCAGCCCTTTCCCCAATTCCGTTGATCGTCACTTCTGCCTGGCGTGCTCCATTTACCAATCCTGCAATTGTATTTGCCGTAGCCATTCCCAGATCATTGTGACAATGAACGGAAATAACAGCTTTATCGATATTCTTAACGTTCTCAAAAAGATATTGGATTCTTTTGCCATACAAATGTGGTAAACAATAGCCCGTTGTGTCGGGAATATTTACTACATCTGCGCCCGCTGCAATAACCGCCTCTGTTAGTTTTACAAGGAATTCAAGATCGGCGCGGCCAGCATCCTCTGCATAAAATTCAACTTCATAACCCTTGCTCTTGGCATACTCAACTGCCCAGACGCCTTGCTCCAATACCTGATTGCGGTCACTGCGAAATTTATGCTTAATGTGAACATCGGAAGCGCCTATACCGGTATGGATTCTTCCGTTCTTTGCATGATGCAATGCCTCCGCAGCGACATCAATATCTTCTTTCTTCGCCCGCGTAAGTCCACAGACGGTCACATTTCTTACAGCCTTTGATATCTCCACCACCGAAAGAAAATCTCCGGGACTTGAAATCGGGAAACCTGCTTCAATAACATCAACGCCCATTGCTTCCAGCTCACGTGCTATGATAACCTTCTCGTCCGTTGAAAGCTGACATCCCGGTACTTGTTCACCATCGCGGAGTGTCGTATCGAAGATTTGAATTTTATTGCTCATGTTGAGATCTTTAAATAGTTATCTGTTAATTGTTATACTTCAGCGCTCCAAAAAATTGATCATTTAATTGATACACTAGTGGTTGCTAACTTTTCAAGCACCTGACTACCCATTGCCTGTGTGTTTAAAATTTTAAGTCCTGCTGTTTTCTTGTCTGCGATATCCAAAGTGCGATAACCATCTTTCAATGTATCAGATACCGCTTTGAGAACAGCTTCTGATTCTTCCTTCAGTCCAAAAGAAATATCAAGAAGCAAAGCCACCGATAAAATCGAGGCGAGTGGATTGGCAATTCCCTTACCGGTAATGTCGTGAGCACTTCCGTGAATGGGTTCATACAAGCCAACGTTGTCTCCTACTGAAGCCGAAGCAAGCATACCCATGGATCCTGCTATCTGAGACGCCTCGTCCGTAAGAATGTCTCCGAAAAGATTGCCTGTAAGCACTACATCAAAACTTCTTGGAGCCTGGATGAGCTTCATGGCAGCCGAGTCAACAAACTGATGCTCGAGCGTGACATCCGGATACTGCTTACCGATTTCTTGTACAGTTTCCCTCCAAAGCCGCGAACTCTCCAGCACATTGGCCTTATCCACTGATGTTACCTTCTTCTTTCTGGTACGAGCTGCCTGAAATGCTTTGTGCGCTATTCTTTCGATCTCGTAGCGTTGATAGATCATTACATCATACGCTGTATCCCCGTTATCCCTTCTTCCCTTCTCACCGAAATAAACGTCACCTGTGAGTTCACGAAAAAAAAGAATATCAGAACCTCTTAACACTTCCGCTTTGATACTCGATGCCTCAAGAAGCTCATCAAAAAGCTTTATCGGGCGCAAATTGGCATACAAGCCAAGTTCTTTCCTCATTTTCAGTAATCCCTGTTCCGGTCTTACTTTAAGAGTAGGATCATTATCATATTTGGGATGACCCACTGCTCCAAACAAGATCGCATCACAATTCTTTAGTTTCGAAAGCGTTAATTCCGGAAGGGCCGTTCCTGTGCTTTCAATCGCATCATGACCAATGACAGCTTCGTCGAATTCAAATGAATGACCAAAGTCTTCAGCAATTTTTACCAATACTTTCTTTCCTTCGGTCGTTACCTCTTTGCCGATGCCATCTCCCGGAAGGATTACAATTTTCTTCTTCATGCGTGTGCAAAATCAAATTCCCGAATTTCCTTGTTAAGACTCAGTAAATAATCAATGTCATCGTAGCCATTAATCATACAGGTCTTCTTGTAAATATTAATATCAAAACCCTCCGCGAGTCCATCCACAATAACTGTTTGATTTTCGAGATCAACGATAATTTCCGTTTTAGGATCTTTCTGAATTGCATCAAATAGTCTTTTCAAATATTTATCAGACACTACCACTGGTAGTAAACCGTTATTCAATGCATTGCCTTTGAATATATCTGCAAAGAAGCTCGAGATCACTACCCTGAAACCAAAATCAAAGAGTGACCAGGCTGCATGCTCACGACTGCTTCCACATCCAAAGTTTTTTCCTGCGACCAGGATCTTACCGGAATAAATTCCAGTATTTAAAACAAAATCTTTTACGGAGTTATTATTCGCATCATATCTCCAGTCACGGAAAAGGTTATCACCGAATCCCTCACGTGTAGTTGCCTTCAGGAAACGGGCAGGAATGATCTGATCCGTATCAATATTCTCGACGGGAAGTGGCACTGCAGTACTTACTAATCGTATAAATTTTTCTTTGCTCATCTCACTCTGCGTTTATACCATTTCACGTACATCCGTTACTCGTCCGGTAATGGCAGCAGCAGCTGCACTCAGTGGACTTGCCAAAAAAGTTCTGGATTTAGGACCCTGACGACCTTCAAAATTTCTGTTGGAGGTTGCGATACAATATTTTCCAGCAGGTACTTTATCTTCATTCATACCAAGGCATGCCGAGCAGCCAGGGCTTCGCAGTTCAAAACCAGCTGCCTCGAACACTTTATCAAGCCCTTCCCGTTTGGCTTGTTCCTCTACCTGCTTCGATCCGGGAACAACCCACACTTCAACATTTGCCGCCTTCTTTTTTCCTTTTACGATCGCGGCGACCAGGCGCAAGTCTTCGATTCGTGCGTTGGTGCAACTTCCTATGAAAACATAATCGATGGCTTTGCCAAGCAACTGAGATCCCGCTTCAAGCCCCATGTAGTCCAGCGACTTTTTAAATGAAGTTTGCTCACTGATCTCTTTCAATTCTTCCACCGTCGGAATGCGATCACTTATTCCCATTCCCATTCCAGGATTGGTTCCATACGTGATCATCGGTGAAATATCTTCCGCTTGGAAATTCAAAACCGAATCATACGTTGCACCTTCATCTGTCCTTAGTGCCTTCCACTCCTCAACATTCCTATCAAAAACTTCTCCTTGTGGGGCAAATTTTCTTCCGTTGATATAATTGAAAGTCGTTTCATCAGGGGCGATCAGGCCTCCACGGGCTCCCATTTCTATACTCATGTTACAAATGGTCATGCGCGCTTCCATCGACAAATTGCGAATCGTGTCGCCAGCATATTCAACAAAATACCCCGTAGCACCGCTTGCCGTAAGTTGAGAGATGATGTAAAGTATGATGTCTTTGCTAACAACACCTTTGCTCAATTTGCCATTGATTTCAATTCGCATTGTCTTTGGCTTGTATTGAAGAATACATTGTGTTGCAAGAACTTGCTCAACCTCACTGGTACCAATACCAAAAGCGATGTTTCCAAACGCGCCGTGTGTTGAAGTATGACTGTCACCGCAAACGATCGTCATACCCGGCAATGTCAAGCCAAGTTCTGGACCAATAATATGAACGATTCCCTGGAAAGGATGACCAAGATCATACAAA
>JBBRFP010000061.1:0-8271 GCA_038241465.1 Cytophagales bacterium
CTTGACATGAACTTCACAAAAGATGTGAGCAGCGGAAGCGAAGGGTATTACTGGCTGGAAAAAATTCTGGAGATAGATCCCTCTGCGGTTGTTGTTTTGATCACTGCCTACGGAGATATTCAAATGGCCGTTAAAGCGATCAAAGCCGGCGCCACTGATTTCGTCTTAAAACCATGGGAAAACGAAAAGCTTCTCGCAACACTTTATTCTTCCATGCGTTTGCGCGAAACACTTGATCAGGTGCATACACTTAAGTTAAAGAATCTGGAAATAAATCAGGTGGTTAACGAACGTTATCAGGAGATCATTGGTCAAAGCGCCATTATGCAAAGAATCTTTCAAACGATCGATCGCGTTGCGCACACGGATGCTAATGTTCTCATCCTCGGAGAGAATGGAACCGGTAAGGAACTAATTGCCAGAGCGATCCACCGCCATTCATCCCGAGGCAAAGAATCATTTGTGAGCGTCGATCTAGGATCGATCACTGAAACACTTTTTGAAAGCGAACTTTTTGGACATAAAAGAGGATCATTCACCGATGCGAAGGAAGACCGCCCGGGCAGGTTTGAGATTGCGAATAATGGAACTCTATTTCTGGATGAGATTGGAAATTTATCTATGCCCTTGCAAGCGAAGTTGCTCACAGTACTACAAAACAGAAAAGTAAGTCGCGTGGGTGCCAATAAAGACACAGCAATTGATATCAGGTTAATCTGCGCAACCAATCTACCATTGTATGATATGGTGAAGGAAAATCGGTTTCGCCAGGATTTGTTGTACCGCGTAAATACAATTGAGATCGAGATTCCTTCTCTGCGCGACAGGATGGAAGACATTCCCCTACTCGCCAATTTCTTCCTGAAACACTACGCCGAAAAATATCATAAAAATATAACCAAGATCAGCGATGGCGCGATGACAAGAATGAACAAGCATCCCTGGCCGGGAAACATCCGTGAGCTACAACACTCAATCGAACGGGCTGTGATATTATCAAACAGCTCTGTGCTTCAGCCAGAAGATTTTAACTTTAACACAACCTCCGGAAAAGAGAATGAACAAACTATGAATCTTGATCAGTTTAATCTCGACGAAGTTGAAAAACTCCTCATTCGCAAAGTATTAAAGAAATATAATGGAAATATTACACAAGCCGCCGGGGAATTGGGATTAACTCGTTCATCCCTTTATAGGAGACTAGAGAAACATGGCCTCTAGAAGCTCCAGATGCATTGTGCTCATTACTAAGTTTGGTGTGGACTATTCTCCTCTCCTAACTTCTCAATTCTCACTTCTTTACAAATGAGATTATTTCGCGACTTCCGCCTTCGGATTGCTTTTCGTGTGATCTTGATCGGACTTACAATGTCTCTGTTCGTCTACATGATCAATCACCCGAACATGATCTTTGCGGCGATATTGATGGGATTGATCATTGTAGGGCAAATGTTTGAGCTGAACCGTTATAGCTCCCAGACAAATCGCAAACTCACACGGTTTCTCGAATCAGTAAAATATTCTGATTTCATCTCAGGCTTTACATCCGATAACAAATTAGGAACAAGCTTTCGTGATCTTAATACAGAGTTCAATAACGTCCTGGAGGCTTTTCGAAAGGCTCGTTCTGAAAAAGAAGAGCACTGGCAATACCTTAACACCGTCGTACAGCAAGTGAGGACGGGGATTTTGTCGTTCGATCCGGATGGCAATATTCAACTGATCAATGCAAATGCTAAGAAATTCATGGGAGTTCATGCCATTAAGAATATAGAAGATCTTCACGATAAGAATCCAAAATTATTGCAGGCGATAAAGAACGTGGAGCCAGGGAAGAGCCTCCTCTATAAAGCAGATCAGGAGTTTCAGATCACTATTCAGGCTACAGAGCTGAGAATTCGTGGCAATACAATGAAACTTCTTACGCTTCAGAATATCCAAACAGAATTACAGCAACAGGAAATTGATGCGTGGCAAAATCTGACGCGGGTGCTTCGTCACGAAATCATGAACTCGATCACCCCTATTTCCTCACTTACTTCTACCCTGCGTGAGATCCTTGATCACGATATGACTCAGAAAGAAGATCACTACGAACTAAAAAGTGAGGGCGCCGAAGATCTGCGGGAAGGCCTCGGAACCATTGAAAATCGTAGTAAGGGGCTCATTAAATTTATTGACGCCTATCGCGAATACACATCTTTACCGCAGCCAAAATTAAAAACCGTTCTGGTAAAAGATCTTCTTGAAAAAGTTTCTCACTTAATGGGGCCGGAAATTAAAAAAACTACTATTCAATTCAATTTTACCTGTGACTCAGCACATCTTACCGTGCAAGCTGACGAAGAGATGATTGAGCAAGTGTTGATCAATCTTGTAAAAAATTCACTCGAAGCTTTGTCAGAAACACAAGAAGGAGAGATTCATCTCATTGGTCATTATAATGGAATTGCAGTAGTAATTGAGGTCGTAGACAATGGTTCGGGAATAATAAAAGAAGCACTCAACCGAGTATTCGTTCCATTCTTTACAACTAAAAAGACGGGATCCGGAATAGGGTTAAGTCTTTCACGACAAATCATGCAGATGCATGGAGGCTCTCTGTCGGTGGAGTCGGAACCAGGAGTGAAGACGGTGTTTAGGTTGAAATTTTAAAATAGCAGAAAGCTCAAATAGAAAGATGAGTAAACAACCGTCAGTTTTTAGCTTCAAGTTTTCAGCTTTCATCTGTCAGCTTAAGAATTCATCCCATTCCTCCTGCTTCATGCCACTGATATCTCTAAGAAATAAAGTATACGATGGTTTGAATGGCCTGTTCCGGATAATCATACCCGCCTCATCAGGAGTATAATCACCTTTTTTGGCATTGCATTTTTTACAAGCTGAAATCAGGTTGAGCCATGAATGAGAACCGCCTCTTGAACTGGGTATAATATGATCTAGTGTTAGCTCGCGTTTTGTACCGCAATATTGACATTCAAAATTATCACGTTTAAAAATATTCTGACGGGTGAGATTCACCCCTTTGTAGGGAGCATTTACATAGCGATTCAGCCGGATCACAGAAGGCATCGGAAAACTACGGGTGATGCTGTGAATCTTATGACCATTCGCAGAACGGATCATTTCGCTTTTATTGAGGTAAACGAGAATAAAAGCACGCTCCACCGAGCATACCATGAGCGGACTAAAGTCTTGATTCAGTACCAATACCCTACTATCCATAACGAAAAGATAAAACAGAAGTCCTAATAGTGCAAATACACGAGATGCGAAGTCACGAGGACCCTATAAAGGCACTAAAATTCCCCGTTGCGCAACTTCAACATTCCGCGTTCGAAGTCTATTGTTCGCTGTTTCTTTGATTTTTTTATATCGAACATACCACTGACTGTGGAATGTCAACGTCCGCTAATCGACATCGATTTTGGAAATCAGGAGATTACCCTCCTTACAGAATGCAACAGGTGACTATATATCTTCGTCTCCGGATTTAAGATTCCTTCTTCGGTGAATCGGTCAACCCGTACGCAGCCATGAGCATGAATAATTTTTTCATCATCAAGAATTATACCTACATGCGACGCTTCCTTTCCCTTGTCGGCAAAAAAAGCAAGATCACCAGGCCGTGGTTCTTCCTCTGCACTGATCTTTTTTCCCTGAAGTGATTGCTGCTTTACTGTACGCTGAAGCGAATAACCTGTGATCTTAAAGACCATCTGAACAAACCCTGCTGCGTCTATACCGAAAGGACTTTTTCCGCCCCATTGAAAAGGGGACGAAGTATATTTTTTTGAAATATTTTTCAGATAATCAACATCCCGCCGTTGCCCAAGGCCCTTGGACTCACCATTGAAAGCAAATTGCTCTTCAATCTTAAAAAGTTCAGAATTTGAAATCGGAACAATACTTCCCATGACAATAGTCAATGGACTTTTCTTATAAAGTACAGTCGAGGCTACATCAATGGTGATCTTATAGTCAGTCTGATTAATCTGGTCGAAGTACTCTCTTGAAATAACATGATGTTGTTTCATATCCAGCCAGCCTTCACACTGATCCGAATAGATTCTTATATGCAACCATTTATTGTCGGTAGAGTACGCAAGCACTTCATAGTGATCCCCAAAAAGCAACTGCGTCACCTGCTCCGATGTATCATGAGCATCAACCCGCACCGGTACAACCGCCAACCTGCAAACTCCGAATTCCGTCCCTTCCATCGATGTCCTAAAATTTAATACGTGATAGTTCCCGCTTGACATCTTTCTCTTTGATGCTTTGTCTCTTGTCATGATTTTTCTTACCGCGACCAACGGCGATCTCGAGCTTGGCATATCCTCTATCGTTTATAAACAAACGCAAAGGAACTATCGTTAAACCTTTCTCTTCAATGCGCGCTCTTAGCTTTACCATTTCACTTTTCTTCATCAGGAGCTTTCGCTCGCGAGCCGCTTCATGATTATAGTGGGTGCCTTGTGTAAACGGACTAATGTTTACACCCTTTACAAGGGCAGCATTGTCTGAAAAATAAATATAACCATCCTGAAGATTCACTTTTCCTTCACGAATGGACTTGATCTCTGTTCCACGCAGAACCAAGCCGGCCACGTACGTCTCGAGCAGCTCGTACTCAAAAGACGCTTGTCTATTCTTTATACTAATTGTATTTGAAAATCTATCGGATGACATTTTTAATCATTTTTAAACACATCGACACCTAGGATTTTATCTGGCATTCAACCATATTTTCTAAGTAACTACGTGGTTAATCTTTATTTATTTTTTCGTGAATATTGCTTTTAACTTATCTCTTGTCAACATCTTCTGCCCCGTTTTCCCCACTGCAATTAATCGGTCCCCCACCTTTGCTTCTATATAGCAGGTCATCGTGGCGCCATTGATGCTTTCGACAATGGCCCTGAATTCGATCTCTTCTCCCACAAACGCTGGACTCTTATGATCAATGTGTAAAAACGTACCGACGCCTTCTTCATCAGCATCCTTCAACTCAATGAAAAACAGTCTTGAAGACCATTCGAAGTCGCGCGCGAGGGCAAAGGTAGAACAAACTGGATGCAAAAGCTCATTGTTGAAAATTGCCTGATCCGCTTCTGTTATCATCTTTCTAAAGACCTTGACATCTCCATTCTTAAAAATGTCTTTCATTTTACAAATGTTTCGAAACCAAGATTGGGCACCGGAACAATATCCATGGATGCAAAATCTCCTCTTAAATATTTATAGTGTGCTGCCATTGCAATCATCGCAGCATTGTCAGTGCAATACTGAAAATCGGGTAGGTATGTTTTCCATCCTCGGCGTTTACCGATCTCCATCAAGCCCTTTCGCAAACCTGAGTTAGCCGATACGCCTCCGGCAAGAGCAATTTCCTTTATCCCCGTTTGTTCACTCGCCTGTTCCAAACGAGTTAACAGCATCTTTATTAGCTTCCCTTGAATGCTTGCACAGATGTCATTAATATTTTTTTCGACAAAGTCAGGATCCTTCTCTTTGCTGTCCCTGATGAAATAGAGGAACGCTGTCTTAATGCCACTAAATGAAAAATCCAGTCCCGGCATATCTGTATCTGGAAATTTAAACTTATTCGGATCACCGTCTTTTGCATAACGATCGATCAAGGGTCCACCCGGATAGGGCAGTCCAAGGATTTTTGCTGATTTGTCAAATGCCTCACCGGCAGCATCGTCCTGCGTCTGCCCGATAATTTCCATATTGAGATGATCACGAACCACAACGAGCTGAGTGTGACCGCCGCTCACCGTGAGACATAAAAAAGGAAACAAGGGTGTCGGTCGTTCTTCGCCAGACTCTGTTTGCTGTGGAATAAAATGAGCAAGAATGTGAGCTTGCATGTGATTCACTTCGATCAACGGGATATTTCGCGAAAGCGCCAGACCTTTTGCAAAGGAAACACCAACCAGTAATGCGCCCATCAGACCAGGTCCTCTCGTAAAGGCGATTGCATCAAGATCTTCCGTTTTCAGATTTGCATTGCGCATGGATTCACCAACCACCTCCACGATCAACCTTTGATGAGCCCGGGATGCCAATTCGGGTACAACACCACCGTATTTATGATGCTCGCTTTGCGACGCTATAATATTATTGAGTACCTTGCCGTTACGTATTATAGACGCAGACGTCTCGTCACACGACGACTCTATGGCAAGGATGGATGGCTGCATATAAGCTGAATGAAATGGCAAGTTATTAAAATTCGGGTTCTCCAGTGGCTGAAGAAAATCGTACTCTACGGTCTTTTCGGAACACTGGTATTTTTTTTCGTCGGATTAGGCCTTCTCCAGGTACCTGCAGTTCAGAAAGCCCTCGTCAACCGTGTCGTAGGCGGCTTCGCTAAAGTTTCAGGTTTCGACACACAATTCGATCGCTTCTATTTGCTGTGGTACGACAGGCTTGAAATCAAGGGTCTTAGAATAACTGATCCTGAAAATAACTCGATGATCGAAGCGGACCGGCTTTACATCAACTTTACACTCAGCAGTCTTTTAAAAAATCAGGATGTAAACATTGATGCCTTGTCGCTCACGGGTGGCGCGGTTAATCTTGTCTCCATTCACAAATCTCCCGCCGACTCACTTAGAGAACTAAACATCAATGTTTGGATTGATGCTATCAACCGGCAGCTATCCTCCGGAAAAAAGGGTGGAAGAAGTCCTAAAATAAATATCGGCGAAGTACTAGTAGAGCAATGCCTGTTCTCCTATAACCTCATCGAAAAAGATACCCTAAAAAGCAGCGGCTTTGACTCAAACCATTTTACCGTCGGACTTGATCTGGGAAACCTCAACAACTTCAAAGTCATCGGCGACACGATTGAGTTTAATCTTAAGTCCATGCAAGCCAAGGAAATGAAAACTAAATTGACTATAAAAGAATTTAGCACGTTCTTCCGGATCAGTCAGTCATCGATGGAGTTTCTTGGCATCAATCTGAATCTCAACGAAAGTCACATATCCGATACTATCATCCTTAAATATAATAGCCAGGGAGACCTGAGTGAGCTATACACAAAAGTACACATCTATGCTTCACTCAAAGATACAAGGTTGTACCCGGAGGATCTTGGTTACTTCACCACAGGTCTTGAGAAGTGGAAGGATCCTATCTTTCTAAATGGACGATTCAAAGGAAAAGTGAATCATTTCAATTTCAATCCGATGGAAATTACCATGGGAGCAACACATGTGAAAGGAAGCCTCGAAATGGATGGGTTACCTTTCATTAAAGAAACGTTTATTAATGCGAAGCTTGGACAATCTATCATTAAGGCTCATGACCTGGCGGTATTCCTTCCGGATAATGTCTACCAAAATCTCGTTCCGTTTGACCAGATTCAATTAAGAGGAAATTTTGTAGGCTTTGTGAATGACTTCGTTGCAAACGGAGATATCGTCACAAAATTCGGATACATACAATCTGATATTAACTATAAGATCTCAGAAGATGATATTAGCGAAACCTCGTATAGTGGAAAGCTGAATCTGACAGATTTCAACCTGGGAAAATTCCTGAAGGATACCGCTAACTTTCAGATGGTCAACATGAGTGGACGAATCAATGGAAAAGGCTTTTCAAAAGAGGAAGCGAATTTTACATTAAATGGCGAGATCGCATCCATCGGGCTGCGTCACTATAATTATTCCAACATCCATTCCAATGCACGATTTGCAGATCAGTTTTTTAACGGCGAGCTGGACATCGATGATCCAAATCTACAATTCCACATGAATGGCTCGATTGATCTTCGGCAGGGAAAAGATCTTATAAATCTCCAGGCAAGACTTGATACCGCCAACCTTCAAGAATTAAAGCTGACAAACGAAAAGATCTTTCTGCAGTCTTACGTCAATATTGACAGTCGCGGACTGCAACTTGATTCAATTGTAGGGACGGCTCTCTTCAAGGAAACTACGGTTCAACTGCGTGACGAATCCATCAAGTTCGATTCCATCAGGTTGATCTCGGAAAATCAGAATAATGAGCGAACACTCACTTTACGTAGTTCTGTGATGGATCTTTCATTGAAAGGAGATTTTTATTATTCAACCCTTTTTGATGATATTGAAAAGCTTGTGCATGAGTTTGCCCTCAACCTCAGGAATGATCCCGTCGCTATTGAGCAGTATTATAAATTAAAACCCAAAACAGATCAGGCATATAAGGCAACGATCAAAGCCACTATTCACAATGTGAACAATGTTTTTCAAGTGCTTGATCTGGATCTTC